>JAOZQN010000206.1 GCA_029932195.1 Bacteroidales bacterium
TAATCTTTTTCGCTTTGCGAAGCCAATCGCCAAAAGCCAACTGCTAAAAGCTAAACTCCCCCAATATGTTACACACTCATTTAATTTATTGTTTTATTTTACGATATTTATTGTTTCTTTTTTTTTGTATTAATTCATGCTCTTTTAACGATTTTGTTAATTTCTCAACATCTTCTTCAAATCCTTTTTGTTTGGCATGTTCAATTAGTTCTTTTGTAAGTTTAATTGTTTTACTATAGATGGTAATTTTATCTGTAGTAAGATTTCTGATAATATTTACCGGACCGTGAATTATTGAAAAAGGAAGCTTAAACCATACATTGATATAGTTCTGGCAAAGTATGGCAAATTTTACTCTTCCTTTTCTGCATTTATCGCATAATACTCGTTCGTAGTTCCAGTTCTGGGGATATAGACCAGCGATAGTAGCCCCGACTTTATAATTTACAACCCTTAATGTATCATCAATTTTTCCGCAAGAACTACAACACTGAATTTTGTTATGTTTTGCTTTTACTGGAATTATTGCAAGTAACAACGGGAATAATAAACCGATATAAATTGAAGTCATTAAAATAATTCCTAAGAAATGAACATCATCGTAGCCAATCATAAAAAGTGTTCCTATTATAAGAAAAATATCAAAACTGAAAAAAATACTCCATACAACAATCCAGGATTTTCTTACATTATTGAAATGATTTTGCCAACATGTTTTAAACCATTCAATTCTTGAGTGCCCTTTATGAAATATTGTTTTTAGTAGCTCGTTTTCTTTTATGGTTTTTTCCTTATTTACATTAGGCATTTTTATTGCTGAATTTGAGACATCATCGTATATTTTTTGAATTTTATTTTTTGGTTTTATTTTTTGTATTTCCTCAAAAATTATTTTTCTATGACCTAATGAATTTATTCCTATTTCTTTTAAATCATTTTCATTTAATCCAAAAAGAGTATTTTTATCAATATCGTTGTTTTTAAAATTATCATAATATTGAGTAAGTTCTATTTTTGCCAACCAATTTTTAATATTAAAATTATTTTTAGAGTATTCATTTTGAGTATCTTTAAAAAAATTGTCTGCTATTCTAATCGTTACTCCAATTAAGCCTGATTTTATGGCTAGATTAGAAATATCAATTGATAATTTTTGTAGGTCATTAATTTTTTTTGATATTTCATGTTTATTATTAAAGTTGAAATTTTGTAAATTAAAATTATTCTCAACTACAAATCGTAAAAGTTCGTATCTTACTCTATTAAAAATAGCTACACTTAAGATGCTTGCTGGTATTGCTTTTCTTTTTTTATTTAATAATTCATATTGAAAAGTTTCATTTGGAGGAGTAATTGAAAACAATATGCTCCGAACTGTTTCCTCTACATTATATGTCTTATCAATTTCTAAAAAAAACTTCAAAAACTTGATTAATGCTACTCCCTTGTCAGATTTAGCGGCTACCCACGTAAAGTTGGACAAATTTTAAATATTCAACTCTTTCCAACGTGCTGTTTTTATTGCCAAAGGCAATAAAAATGGGACTTGGAAACGTGTTGCCTTGATAGTTAAGCTGTCCAACCTTACGTGGGTAGCCGATTTAGCTTCTATACATAAATTTACAAGTTTTTCTTGTATATTTTCCTTTATTATACCGTCATCTTTCCATAATAAAGCTCCTGTGCAATAAGAGAATACTTTTTCTGGTGTAGATTCGAATTTTTTAAAAGCTTCTCTAAAGGTATTATTTATATTATTTTTCATACTATTCTTTTTTATTAGATTTAGTGCAAAAATAATTCTTATCAAAAAATCTACATAAATAATGACAATGTATAATAAAATAATAATTAAAGACATGGTTTATAGTAGGTTAATTTTATAAATAAAAAAAACATTGTCATTTTTTTACGAATATTTATTTTAAATATCTATTTTTATAAAAAATCAGTATTTAAAATTTGGTGGCGTAAATTAAAGGTGACTAAACAAATTTTTCGTAGAAAAATGTAAATCCAAGCTCCAGCTTGGATAATGACGATGTTTTACTAATATCTTAAAAATTAGGATATTATAAGAATACTTCTGTCGCCGATTTTCCGAAACATCCAAGCTGGAGCTTGGTTTTACACTTAAAGTCGCCATTAAATAACGCCACCTAAAATTTAACATTTCTTTAATGAATAATTTATTACAAAATTCAGCCAAACTTCTGCAAACCAATAATACAAATGATAAAACAAAAGGACTTAATATGTTATGTGATTTTTTGGACAAATATTTGAAAACATATTTTGAATATCCGGAAAAAGATTTTGAAACAAAGAAGAAGGTTAGAAAAAGAATAGTAGAATTATATAATGAATATGGGATAAATTATAAGGATAATGCTTCAACAAATGAGGAAATAAAAGCTATTGAATTATTTTTTAATAAATTCAATGAATTTGAAACTTTTTTGCGGAAACATAAAAAAAATTGTAAAGTTTGCACGGATAGTTTTAATTGTTCGGATTATATAAAAAAGCAGAACAAGTTTTTGAAATATCTGAATCAAAAATATTATTCGGATTTTTTTATAGATATTTTTAGAATAATTTTGCACGATTATTATGATATAACGCATGAAAATATTGCAAAAATATTAAATGAATTTACAAGTGCATCATATTCCGAAGCAGACGAAACGGAACAGCAAAAATCAGTAGAAGCAGGAAGGCAACGTTATTTTCGTGCAAAAAAAAGGCTGTCGGCAAATAGAGAAAAAAACGATAAAAAAAATAGTTTAATTGATAGGTTTTCAATGTTATTTGTGCTTTTAATTGGGGTTGTAATAATAGTTTTGTTTCAAACTGGAATTTTTCGGCAAAACGTGGTAAGCATTAATATAGATAGTATTGAACAAAATGCAATAGAAAATATCCAAAAAAAATATTTCTCGGAAATAGAAAAAAAAGATAGTTTGCAAAATCTGTCTGATTTTTTAAAGACTGAAAATAATAGTTTTAATAGCTTAATTAATAATTTAAAAAACGTAGTAAAAATAAATAAAAATGAAATTGCAGAACTAAATAAAAAGAATTATGTATTAAATAAATATCAACATGACTCAGATTACGAGTTAATATTGTCGCCTGCTCGTGGTTATGCACATGATTATTGGCGAATAAAAAGTTACCAACCAAAGGATAATAGTATATTTTTTAAAACTATTGATACAGATATTTTATTTGAAATAATCGATAGTTTATCTGTGCCACCTTATAAATTAATTATCAGAGATAATAGAAGAATAGATATAATAAAAGAAATTGAAATGAATAAACAAACCTATAACCTACCACTCAATACATTGGAAAAAGGTTTGTATTATTGGTATTTTAGTAAAGACGGTGAAAAAACGCAGGAATATCATTTGTATATTTATTAATGGTTTGATGGCGTTGTTTAGTGGTGCCTAAATAAAATTTTATAGAAAAATGTAAATCCAAGTTCCAGCTTGGATAATGACGATGTTTTACTAATATTCTTTAAATTAGTATCTTAATCCTAAAATCGTTGTTTTTTTGGCATAATATTATTCAAAACTTCAAAACATTTCCAGCTTTCTGGCTTATGATATTATAAAAAAAAGATGTCGCCGATTCTCCGAAATATCCAAGCTGGCGCTTGGATTTACACTTAGGTCTCCATTAATTTACGCCACCAATGGTTTATAGTCAAATATTGTGATGGAATATTAATCTAAAAAAATAATTAAGGAGTGTGCCAAAAGTTTATTAACAATAGATTTTTTGCTTTTATAGAGAATTGAGGATTTGTTTTTTTGCACCAGCGGAATATATTGATAGAAATATATAAAATTCAGCAAACAGCACCCCAGCGGGGTGCAACATAATTATGTCTTTTTTTATTAACAAATTATTGCACCCCGCTGGGGTGCTATATCCACATTATCAATTAATTCTATCGTTGTTTTGCACCGCTGGTGCAATAAAATAAACATATAAAAAATAGATACTATATTTTTTACGTCAAGCGTCCCTGCCACTAATTTTATTGTTAAGAAACTTTTGGCACACTACTTATAATATTGATAATCAAAATAATTACTGAAAAAGACGTTGCATGCAACGTCTCTACTGTATTTTCATCACAATATTTGACTGTAAACCGTTTATTAATTTCCTATTAATACAAAAGCACTCCAGAAGTATGGGAATGAAAATCTTTCAGAGTTAATCATCTCTATTTTGCTATCTTGTAGGGCTTCGGAATATGGTTTTTTATTACTAATTGCTTCTTTATAAAAATCAACCATTAGTTCCTTTGTAGATTTGTCATTTACCGACCATAATGAGATAATAACATTTGGAACTCCAGAACTTATCCACGGATGACTCATATTTATTAGTCCTTCGCCTTTTAGTAAAGCTCCAAATCCAGTATTGCATGCAGATAGCACAACAAGGTTGGTATTAGGCAATTGTTGATAATATAATTCGTCTGCCATTAAAATTCCATTTTCAATTTCATTTTCGCAATCAATGTTTTGTAATTGGGAAAATACAAGAAATGATTGTTCTGGAATAGAGTCGTTAGCGTATCCGTGTGTTGCTATATGAATATATTTATACTCGGACAGACATGCTAAAAAATTTTCTTCTGTTGCATTTGAATGCTCTAAACATTTTTTTGTATTAAATAATTTTGAGATTTCTTGTATTTCATCTTTAGTATTTGTTAATTCGCAAAAGAACATATTATTATCTATTTGTCTATGACTACAATCGTTGTTGTTGAATAGATTTTTATCGTATAAATTATTTAAGATATTATAATTACACGGACTTATTTTGCTTTCCAAACTATTTTGATAAAATACTGGAGCTACGCCAAGAAAATTGTTTTTTTCCGATTTCTTTCTTTTGGGATTGTTTAACCATAAAGTTGCCGAGTAATTATAAGAAATTTCATTTGTGGTTATTAAATATTGATATTCAGCAAAATTATCGGTAAAATCTATAGTTTTATTAATTAAAGTTTCGAAAGGTAAGTAACTTAAATATTTATCAGGTATGATAATAAGTTTTTTGTTTTTAATTTCATTTTCTATTGGTTTTATTAAAATATCGTATAAATCCCAACTTAAATTAACATAAGCTTTTTTATCTATTTTTGAAATATGCTTGATATAAGTAGAACAGTTATCTTCTAAATTAACATCAAGCAAAATAACAGTATCTTTTATTTGATTGCTTGTAATAACAAAAGTATATAGTTTATTTTTTGTTACAAAATATTCAATAATTGCAGTGTTTTTTTCATTATTTTTGAGGAAATTTTGAACCTGAACAAGCGAAGCTGTTATTTCTGTTCCTGAAAAATTAGGATTATTATTCAAATAATCATCGTATTTTTGTAGTTCTGAAATTAATTTTGGTCTGTATTTTTTCTCTTTTTCTAGACTATATTCTGACAACTGTCTCTGATAGTATCCTATCATAATTTTAATATTTCGCAAAGTAGTATCTTTATTTTTGATACCAGCAACAGCTTCGTTTAATAGGTTAGCTTTATTTTTTTCGGAGAAATAAAATGCTTTTTGTAGATATTTTAAACTGTCGGTTTGTTTATAGAGTTGGTAGGAAAATTCGGTTGCTTCGGAATATATTTCAGTAGATATTTTACTTAGTTCAAGTTTATCGGGTTTGTATATGCGAGTTTTTCTGACTTGGACTATAAGCGAGTCGCATAGGCGATAAGTATTATATTGTAAATATTTATTTAATGATGTATTATTTAATATTTTAGCTTTTGTATGCAAAGATTTTAGCAATAAAAAATAATCAAAAATAATATCGTTTAATTTCGGATTTTTTATAGTATCATTAAATTCTTTTGTGTTAAAAACAATTGACTTTTGAATATTATTTAAAGCCAGCGAATAATTTTCCATTTCGGAATAGACATTAGATTTTTTTATATAGACTTTTGCTATCTCGCTATTCATCTCATTACCATATAAATTATAATGCTCTATTGCCAAATCATATTCGGAAATTGCTTCTTTGTGTTTTTTTTGATATAGATTTGTTAATCCGATATTTACATGCGATTCCGCAATATAATGTTTTAAATTATACTTTTTTCTGATAGTCAAAGCTTCGGTTTGATAATAAATAGCCTTTGTATAATCTGTATCTTTTACACATATATTACCAAGATTAAAATAATAATTGGCTTTGTTTTTTTCATATAGCTCAGTATCACTTATTGTATTTATATTTTCAAGAGCTTTTTTATAAAATATTTCTGCTTCTTTATAATTTTTTATTCTTTCATTATAAGCTCCTATACTATTATAAGTTTCGCTTATTTGAAACAATATTTTAGTATTATCTTTACCCTCTTTCTCTAATTTTTTAAAAGTTTCTAATGCGAGAACATAATAGTTGTAAGCTCTATGATACTCACCTTTTGAGCTATATATAGAACCAATATTTTTTAAACAACCAGCATAATAATATTGAGTTTTATCATTGTTTTTGTAAATTTGTAATGCAATATTAAAATATTTTAATGCTTTATCATAATCCTTTAAGAAAACTTTAGATATAACACCTAAATTATTACAAACACCTGCAATTTCTATATGGTTTTCTAAATATACATTCTTCCTTATTTTATATGTTTTTTCTAAATAAACTAATGAATTAATATAATCTTGACTAAAGTAGTAAACAGATGCAATATTATTATAACATTTGGATAATTTTTTTTGGATTATTGTATCTTGTAAATCAGTATAATCTTTTTTCAGTGCAGTCTGGTTTATTTTAACAGCGTCATTATAATAAATAATTGCACTATCATGATTATGACTTTTCAAATACTCATTTCCTTTTTTAAAATACTCGGTTGCCAAAACTGTGTCTTGTGTGAACTGCTTTTTTTGTCCAATATTTTTCACAAAGCAGGCATTAAAGATAACTATAAAACCTATTAAAATTGCTATAATAAAGATTGTTTTTTTCATTGTAATTATTTATCTCTTCACGTGAAGTAAGATGGTGGGAAGTAGAATCCAATTTTTCTAAAAGAAAATAAAATAAGCAGATGTTGTGGTGATAATTCCAAGTCCAATTAAGATATATTTCAGATATTTCTTTTTTATTTGTTTAAATTTCCCGACGGCACTTATTCCTTTCTGAAAAAGTTCCATTTCTTTTATATGCTCATCTACATTTTTTCTTTTAAATTGATAGTTTTTAATTGCAAGATTTATAAACCGTGAAGCATTGTTGTAATCTCTTGCTTTAAAATAAGATATGGAAATGTCGTGATATAGATTAGACAAAATAATTTTTTCACTATTATAATTATCTTCAACTATTTGGATTGCTTTTAGTCCATAAGTTATAGACTTGTCATGTTTTTTAAGTTTGTCGAAAGCGGTAGATATTATGTTATAGGAGCTTACAATATCAAAATTATTTCTATATGGAATTTCTTTTGAGAGTTTTATACTTTTAAATCCGTAGGTTAGGGTTTTATTTAGCTCACCCTCCTCCATGCAAACAGATGCAAGACGATTGTAATAAAAACCAAGTTGTGGGTGTTTATCATTTGTTCCTTTTTGTATATCAACTGCTTTTAGGGCAAATTCTTTTGAAGCTTCTTTTTTGTCTATTTCTTTTAAATAATAGCTGTAATCATTTGCAAGTAAAGCTAATGAATCTGACTCTCCTTCTATATTTTTAAATATTTTTTCGATAAAAGGAATATAAGGTTTCATTTTTTTCATATCATCTTTATTGTCAAAAAGATAATCAGAAAGATATTTTAAAACCTTAAAACATTTATCTGTGCTTGGTGGGTTTTCTTTTTGGACAATTGCTTGAGTTTCTGGTGTGATAATATATTTTTCTTTTTCGTATTGTAACCAACCACAAAGCGATAAGTCATGAAGCATATCAAAAAAACACACATCATCTTCCTCCTCATCTTTAAAAAAGGTGAAAATATCCCTAATATCTATTTGTTGATTATCAAATAAAGATATACAACTTAATAGATCTTTTTCCTCGTTGCCAAGTTGTTGATATTTATATGCTAACATCTTAATTTTTATTAAAAATGAAAAGTATTGATTTTAATATAGTTCTGTAAAATGTTGTTTTTCCTCAATGTTTTGCAACATAATACAGTGCGAAATTAAATATATTATTTATAAAAAACTAATTTTTTGTTATTTTATTATGTTAGCAAAAAGTAACCATTTTTGCCTCTACTGGTAATCAGATAAATAATTGGGGTAGCAACATAAAATTAATTAAATTTTATGTCTTTTATCATTATTTGCAAACTTTTTTTGCCTCTAAATTCATTCTCTACTATTGTATAGCAAATGTCAAAACTTTTCCCTAATTTTATTTTGTTGTAAAAATGCCCCATAGAGAACCCTATTCCCGAAATATAAGCACCTCTTTTATCACCAATTTCTACTTTTAGGTGGCTGTGGTCGCTACCAACTGTACGGCTATTACCAGTGTCTTTCACATTTTTACTCACAAAAACTGGGGTCATATTTTGTGGTCCAAAAGGAGAGAATTGGTTTAATATACTAAAGAATTTAGGCGTAATTTTATCAAGAGTTATTTCAGAGTCTATGTCTATATTTGGGACTAATTGGTCGTCTGTAATTGTTTTGTTCACAGCGTTTTCAAACTCTTCGGAAAATTTTTCAAAATTTTCTATTTTCATGGTCAGACCAGCGGCATATTTGTGTCCACCAAAGCCTTCTAACAAATGATTACAAGAATTTATAGCATCATAAACATTAAAACCTTCCACTGAACGAGCCGAACCAGTAAGATAACCTTTTGATTCTGTGAGAACTATTGTTGGTTTGTAGTAGGTTTCTGTAAGCCGAGAAGCCACAATTCCTACCACTCCTTTATGCCAATTTGATTTGTAAAGAACAGTCGTTTTTTTTGCTTGAAGTTCTGGGCTATTAGCTATCATTTCCAAGGCTTCTTGAGTTATGGTTGCATCAAGATTTTTGCGTGTAATATTGTGTTCATCAATCTGTTTACCAAACTCTTCTGCTTTTTCTGTGTCTGTTTCAATTAGTAATTTTACGGCATCTTTTCCCGATTTTATTCTGCCTGCGGCATTAATTCTTGGTCCTATTTTAAAAACACAATCAGAAATTGTTAGTGGCTCGCCTTCTTTTATATTTGCAATTTTTTTAAGAGCTTTTAAACCAACGCTTTTAGTATTCTGGATTTGTTTTAACCCAAAATGTGAAAGCACTCTATTCTCTCCTGTAATTGGCACAATATCAGAGGCTATACTAATTGTAGCAAGTTCTAAAAGGTTGTGTAAATTCTTTGTGCTTAGATTATGTTTTTCTGTGTATGCTTGTGCGAGTTTAAATCCAACTCCACAGCCCGATAACTCTTTGTAAGGATATTCACAATCAGGACGTTTGGCATCTATTACTGCCACTGCATCAGGTATTTTTTCGCCTACGGTGTGATGGTCACAAATTATAAAATCTATATTTTTTTCGTTTGCATATTCTATTTGTTTTATGGCTTTAATGCCACAGTCTAAGGCAATTACAAGAGTTTGTGAGTTTTTTTCTGCATAATCTATTCCTTGCAACGAAATTCCGTAGCCCTCTTTGTAGCGGTCTGGTATGTAAAAATCTATATTTTTATAAAAACTACTTAAAAACTTGTAAACCAATGCAACAGATGTTGTTCCATCAACATCGTAGTCTCCATAGATTAATATTTTTTCGTTTTTAGAAATAGCAGTTTCTAATCGTGCTATTGCTTTGTCCATGTCTTTGAGTAGAAATGGATTATGTAATTGTTCCAAACTTGGACGAAAAAACGTTTTTGCATTGTCGAAATTATCTATTTCTCTTTGAATTAATAAATTTGTAAGAAATTCATTAATATTTAATTGTTCTTTTAATTCGCTAACTTTTTCTTTATCAGCAAGTTCTTTTAATTTCCAATTTTTATTCATATTTTTTAGTGTATTAGGGAATTAGGATGGAGAAGATTAGGAGGAAGGTTGTTAGGAATAAGTAAGTTAAGAGAGATTGGAGTAGTTTATTCCTTTCTAACTTCCTCCCTCCTAACAACCCCCTTCCTAAGGTGTTAATAATTTGGTGTTTTGCTAAAAAAAGTTCCCCCAGTTTTTGTA
>JAOZQN010000808.1 GCA_029932195.1 Bacteroidales bacterium
TAGTATTTAACCAGCAAGGCGAAGTATTACAAACCAACAGCTACTACCCTTTTGGAATGAATATAGAAAGTTTAACTTGGCAACAGCAAGACCCACTAAACCCTAAAAACTTATACACATACAACGGCAAAGAACTACAAGAAGACTTTAACCTTAACTGGCACGACTACGGAGCAAGGTTCTACGACGCACAAATTGGTAGGTGGCACGTAATAGACCCAATGTCGGAAGCTTACAATAGTTTAACTCCTTACAACTATGTTTCTAATAATCCAATTTCTACTATTGACCCAAATGGAATGTGGGGAGTTGTTACACCAACAAATGACGATGGACAAACAGAAATTAAATTTCAAAAAGAAGATGGAGATGATTGGAAATCATTTAGGAAGCAGTCAGGAATGACAAAAAATGAAATGACAGAGGCGTTTGGTTTTTCCAGCAATAAAAAAATGAAAGCAGATTTTGCAGATATGGCAGGAGAATCTTTTGGAAAAGATAAATTTGTCGGAGGCAATTATGGTGCAATGTTAGGTTCAATGGAAGACGCATTAAATAAACCTAATGATTATGGAAATTGTCATGGAAGTTCGACTGGCACACAAAATGTATTAGCAGGTGATAAAGACGCATTGATTACTGGAAGAAATAAAGGTTTTAAGGACTTAAATAATGAAATTCTAGGAAATAAATATTTAGGGAGAGAACAACCAAAACTTGGTGATATTGTAACTTATGAAAATGAGGATACTGATTTTTATGGAAATCCAACTCATTCAGCAAATTTTTTATTAAAAAAACTAAATAAAGACGGAAAAATATCAAAAGATATTATTATTTTTACTAAAAACGGAAGTGATGTTCCTTATGTCATTGAAAGTGAAACTGCTACACTAAATAGATCAGCTCTGGATTATGGAAAAAGAAAAACATATTCAATTTTTAATGAAGGTAGTGGAAAATATGATAATAAAACTTATTTTCGTAGAAAAAAATAATTAAACATGAAACACTTACAGATTATTATTATTGTATGTTTTTCTTCATGCATTCCATTAAACTTGAATCATGATATCCAATATTTAAAACCTACATTACCCGATTTAATATTTATAGATAAAGGAACCTTCTATATGGGAATTGATTTTGATGGAGATACTTATGATAACTACCCAAAACATATAGTTTCACTTGATAGCTTTAATATAGGTAAATACGAAGTAACAAATAAAGAATTTTGTTCTTTTCTAAATTCCGAAGGTAATAAAAAAGATAATGATGGCAAATTATGGTATTTTTGGGATAACAACAAGTATGATTTTAAAGAAAAAGATATCTATTTATATGAAAGAAAAGGGGAGTTTTATGTAAAGAAAGGATATGATAATTATCCTATTAGATTTATTAGCTGGAATGCTGCGGAGGCTTATTGTATCTGGTTAAGCCAAAAAACAAATAGAAAATTCAGATTACCAACAGAAGCAGAATGGGAGTATGTTGCAAGAAGCGGAGGTGGTAATTATAGTTATAGTTGGGTGGAGTCAAAAAATACAGACTCAACCTTTTGTAATTATGGAGACGCATCGTATTATAAAACATTGTCAAAAAAAAGAAAATTATATTACCCAAAAACAAGTTATAATGATGGATTTAAAGAATTATCCCCTGTGGGGGCATATATTCCTAATGGGCTGGGCGTTTATGATATGTCTGGAAATGTATCTGAATTTTGTTTAGATTGGTATATGTCAAGATATTATTCAATAAGTCCTAATAATAATCCTTGTTGCTTAGATACAAATTTGATAACAAGTTCCGAAATAGGCAAAGTTGTAAGAGGTGGAAATTTTAAAGTTCCATTACACTGGTGCTCAAATTTTAATAGAGGTGGTAGAGGGGTTTTTATTTCAGGTAAAGGTAATTATGTTGGTTTTAGAATCGTTGAAGTTTTTGAATAATTCAATAGTATATTCTAAAATATTAATAACTATCGTATTATCATGTTTTTTCTATAATTACACAATTGCTCAAAATAATTCTATGTTTACTCCAAACCCTTTTCATTCTTTCCCTTAAAACTCTTCTTTTATGCTTTTAAATTTTGCAATTATTTTGTCTTTGTATAAAACTCCAAAAGTTAGAATTGCAGGCAATAACGGTTCAATATAATCAAGAAATGTTTTTTCGTTGCTTTTTAGAAATAAAATGTTCTACATTGTTATAAAACTTTGGCAAAATTATTTTTATCCATTCAAAATTTGCACTTTCTAAAATAAAAACTATATTTGCATTGGAAAACAAACGCAAAGGAATGCCAAC
>JAOZQN010000207.1 GCA_029932195.1 Bacteroidales bacterium
TTTAAGGCACTGAGATTGGCGTATATGTTTTATTTTATTGTTTTTTTATGAGTATGGCAAGTATAGGGCTTAAATCAAAACGTCCAGTTATTGTTTTACTTGCTGACGCATAGGGGTTTAGCTTGTTTTTGATGCGTGTTGTTTTGAGGTCTGTAGTTATTGGTTGTTGGTTTTTAGTTTAATTTTATTTGTTGATTTACATCGCTTTGCGTAACCAACAACCAACAACTAAAAACTATTTTCTTTTTAAAACTTTTTCGGCTGCTTCTATAATGTTTTTGCTTTCTAGACCATATTTTTCAAATAATTGTTCGTAAGTTCCGCTTTCGCCAAACTCGTCTTTCATTGCCACCATCTCCATAGGAGTAGGATTATTTAGGGCAAGTAGTTGTGCCACAGCATCTCCAAGACCCCCATTCATAACATGTTCTTCGGCAGTTACAACAGCTTTTGTTTTTGCTGCCGATTTTAAAATTGCCTCATTATCCAAAGGCTTAATTGTATGAATATTAATTAGTTCTACCGAAATTCCTTTTTCTTCTAATTTTTCTGCGGCTTCAATAGCTTTCCAAACCAAATGACCTGTTGCTATGATTGTTATATCTGTTCCTTCGTTTAAAATAACAGCTTTACCTATTTCAAAATTTTGGTTAGCTGGAGTGAAGTTAGGAACTTTTGGTCGTCCAAATCTTAGATAAACAGGACCATAATATTTTGCTGCAGCAATTGTTGCAGCTTTTGTCTGATTATAATCACAAGGATTGATAACCACCATGTTAGGCAATGCACGCATGAGAGCAATATCTTCCATAATTTGGTGAGTAGCACCGTCTTCGCCAAGAGAAATTCCTGCATGTGAGGCAGCAATTTTTACATTTTTATTGGAATATGCTACCGAAACTCTCAACTGGTCGTAAACTCTGCCCGATGCAAAAGTTGCAAAAGTTCCTGCAAAAGGAATTTTTCCGCCAACAGTCATTCCTGCCGCCATGCTTACCATATTAGCCTCAGCTATACCTGTTTGCACGAATCTTTCAGGAAATTCACTGGCAAATTTATCCATTTTTAACGAGCCTGTAAGGTCGGCACAAAGTGCTACAACTTCACTGTTTTCTTTACCTGCTTCATATAAGCCGTCGCCAAATCCTGAGCGAGTATCTTTTTTTTCTGTAAATGTGTATTTTTTCATATATAAGTTTTGAAATTTTGAAGTTTTGAAAAACATAAAAAATATTATAAATAAGTGAACTAGGTTATCGGATTTTTTGCCTCAGTCAGGTGTTTTTCACCTGCACGAGGCAAATATGAATTTAATTTTTTGAAATCCGAAAAGCTAATTCATTTGAGTATACAAGTAGTTAGCTATATAAAATAGTCATTTTTAAAGGTATATTTTAGCATTATGCTTCGTTAAAAAAGATTACCATATAAGCAATATGCAAATGTTTTTTACCTTGGCTAATACAAAAATAGCCTCTTTAAAAAGTGACGATTTTATACAGCTACCTACTTACTATTATTTTAAGATGTAAAATCAAAAAAATGTAAAATAATTTACAAAAATACAAATAATGATTTGAAATAAAAAATACAAATTAAAAAACTGCTTTTTTTAGAAAAAAAGACAATTCTTTTATAATATTAAAATACCTATTCATTAATTCAAAACTGTTATTGGTATAAAAAGTATATTTTAAAAGATATTTTTGATTATATTGCCAAACTATTTTACTTTTGATGTTTTAAGGCAAAAGCCAATTTAAAACTCGAACAGATTCACCTCTTCACTTCGAGTGAGGAGGTGAATATCCAAATCAATTTATTAATTTTAATTTAATTTTTACAATGAAAAAAAATGTAGCATTAATTTTAACGGCAGTATTTTTATTTTCGTCTTTTGTTTCTAAAGCAGACGAAGGAATGTGGTTTCTCGCCTTCATAAATAAAAATTACTCAGAGATGCAAGCCAAAGGCTTTAAGCTCACAGTAGAAGATATTTATAGCATTAATAATTCAAGCATGAAAGATGCAGTAGTTGCTCTTGACCATGGCTCTTGCACCGCAGAACTTATTTCTGCACAAGGTTTGTTACTCACAAATCATCACTGCGGATATGGCGAAATTCAAAGTCATAGTAGTGTTGAAAATGATTATCTTACAGATGGTTTTTGGGCTATGTCAATGGAAGAAGAATTGCCTAATCCTGGAAAAACAGCTTCATTTCTTATCAGAATGGAGGACGTAACAGAACGAGTTTTGACAGAGGTAAACAATGGCATGAAAGAAAAAATGAGAGAATCTGTTGTTACCGAAATTTCTAAAAAAATAGAAGCAGAAGCAATAGAAGGAACTCATTATGAGGCAGAAGTGCAAAGTTTCTTTGGAGGTAACGAATATTACTTATTTATTTATGAAGTTCATAAAGACATTCGTCTTGTTGGTGCTCCACCAGAATCTATTGGAAAATATGGACATGATACTGATAATTGGATGTGGCCTCGCCATACTGGAGACTTCTCTATTTTCAGAGTTTACTGTGCACCAGATGGTTCGCCTGCTGAATACTCTGTTGATAACGTGCCTTACGAACCAAAACATTTTTTTCCTCTAAGTATTAAAGGTGTTAAAGAAAATGATTTTGCTATGATAATGGGTTATCCTGGAACAACTAACAGATACCTAACTTCTTGGGAAGTTCAACAAACAATAGACCACGAAAATGATATTAGAATTGAAGTGAGAACTAAAAAGTTAGATATTATGAGAAAACACATGAAATCTGACGAAAAAATTAGAATTCAATATGCTTCAAAACATGCACAGGCAGCTAACTATTGGAAGTATTCTAAAGGACAAAATTTAGGACTAAAAAAATTAAAAGTTGTAAAAAGAAAGAAAAAAATGCAGAAAAAACTTGCTAAATGGATAAAAAAAGATGACAAACGAAAAGAGAAATATTATGAAGCATTAGCGACTGTGGATAAAGCAGTAAAAGATAATTCTGAATATGATCTTGTATCGGCATATTGGTTTGAAGCACTTTATCTTGGTTCTGAATTAGAGCAATTTGCATTACAAAATTTTGGACTTTATTCTGCTTTTGGCGACGAGGAAACTCTTAAAGAAACTTGCGATGGGCTAAAAGAAGAAGGTGAAACTTTTTTCAAAGATTACAATGCAACTGTTGATAGAGAACTACTTATAGCAATGTTTGAAATTTATAAAGACAAAGTGCCAAAAGAATTTCACCCTACAATTTTTGAGGATATTAAAAAAGATTTTGGTGGCGATTTTAATAAATTTGCTGATGATCTTTACTCTAAATCAATACTTACAGACGAAAAAAGATATATGGAATTTCTAGAAAATCCTACATCTTCTGTATTTCAAAATGATTTAGGTGTGCAAACTGCCTCATCTATTATAAAAGTTTACTGGTCTGTAAAAGAAGAAATGGAGAACGCTGAATATGAGCAAACAAAAGGTCGCAGACTATTTATTGCTTCATACTTAGAAATGTTGTTAGAAGACGATGCTAATGCTTTATTTTACCCAGATGCAAATTCAACTATGCGACTAACTTACGGACAAATAGGTGGTTACACTGCAAACGGAAAAACTTATAACTACACTACAAATTTAGATGGTTATATGAAAAAAGAAGATCCAAATAACGACGAGTTTTTTGTATCAGCCAGACTTAAAGAACTTTACAAAGCAAAAGATTATGGCAGATATGCAGACGAAAATGGCAAACTAATAACTTGTTTTACAACTAATAACGATATTACTGGAGGAAACTCTGGAAGCCCTGTAATTAATGGAAATGGCGAGCTTATTGGAGTTGCTTTTGACGGAAACTGGGAGGCAATGAGCGGAGACATCGCTTTTGAGACTGAGTTGCAAAAAACTATTTGTGTGGATATTAGATTTGTGCTTTTTGTTGTGGACAAATACGCAGGAGCATCAAACCTTATCAAAGAAATGAAAATTGTAGAATAGAGTTGTGGAGAGTTATCGTGTTGTGAGTTGAAAGTTATCGTGTTGAAAGTTGAAAGTTCAAAATCTGAGATTTGATAAACCTTCAACTAGAGAACACGATAACTTTCAACTTGATAACACGATAACTTTTTAACTTGATAACACGATAACTTTTTAACTTTACAAACTAAATAAATTATGACAAAAAAGATTTCAATTATTTTTCTTGCATTTACTTTATTATTTAGCATAAATGCAAAAGCAGACGAAGGAATGTGGCTTCTCACAATGTTGAACAAAAATTACGACGACATGAAAGCCAAAGGGTTTAAACTAACCCCTGAAGATATTTATAGCGTAAATAATACTTCGGTAAAAGATGCAATCGTTATTTTTGGGCGAGGTTGCACAGGCGAAATAGTTTCAGCAGAAGGCTTGCTACTTACGAATCATCATTGTGGATATGGTCAAATTCAAGAACATAGCACAGTAGCACACGATTACCTTAAACATGGTTTTTGGGCAGAAAATAAAGAAGCAGAGTTACCAAATCCAGGATTGTCAGTTAAGTTTTTAGTAAAAATGGAGGACGTGTCCTTTGATATACTAAAAAATGTTACCGACAAAATGACAGAATCTGAACGAGAAGCAGGAATAAAAGAAGCAATAGACAAACTTACCAAAAAAGCACAAAAAGAATACAAAATGGAAGATAGCTATTTGACTTTAGTTAAACCATTTTTTAATTCAAATGCTTATTATCTAATTGTATATCAAGAATATAAAGATGTTCGTTTTGTT
Organism: Bacteroidales bacterium; assembly: GCA_029932195.1. Classification (GTDB taxonomy): domain Bacteria; phylum Bacteroidota; class Bacteroidia; order Bacteroidales; family JAOZQN01; genus JAOZQN01. The sequence continues at coordinate 4,783 of JAOZQN010000207.1, forward strand.
GGAGCACCACCTTCGTCTATCGGAAAATACGGACATGATACAGACAATTGGATGTGGCCTCGCCATACTGCCGATTTCAGTATTTTTAGAGTTTATATGAGTCCAGATGGCAAGCCAGCTGAGTATTCACCAGATAACATTCCTTATAAACCAAAACATTTTTTGCCCGTTTCTATAAAAGGATATGAAAAAGGCGATTTTACAATGATTATGGGATTTCCTGGACGCACAAATCGTTATATGACTTCTTTTGGTGTTGATCAAACTTTGGAGTCCTCAAATCCTAATCGTATCAAAATCAGAGGAAAAAAACAAGAACTTATGATGGAAGATATGAAAGCAGACCCAAAAGTAAATATTCAATATGCTTCTAAATTTTCTCGTAGTAGCAACTATTGGAAATATTCTATAGGACAAAATAAAGGTCTTAAAAAATTGAATGTTCTTAAAAAGAAAAAAGAACTGGAAAAACGATTTACTAAATGGCTTGCCTCAGATAAAAATAAAACAGAAAAATATGGAAAAGCACTTGACCTTATCAAAAATCCTTATAATGATAAAAAGGAAATAGCTTATGCTCAGCAATATATTGTAGAATGTTTTATTTATGGAACAGAATATCTGTCGCTTGCAAAAAAGTCTAAAAATCTTTTTGAATATTTAAGTGGTAACGATGCAGTTGGTAAAAAAGAAGATATTATTAAAAATTTACAAAAAAATGCTGATAAATTTTTCAAAGATTATAATGCTCCTACCGATAAAAAAGTATCATTGGCAATGTTGCAAATGTTTACCGAAGATGTAGATAAGAAATATTTTCCAGATTTTATCAATAATATTGATGATTATGAAAAATATATTAATGATATTTTCGCAAATTCTATTTTTGTAGATAAAACAAAATTTGATAAGTTTTTGAAAGACCCAAAACTTGACATTATCAAAAACGACCCTGCATATATTGCATTCCAAACTACTTTTGCAAAATATGGTGAGCTAAAATCTCAAACAGCAGAACTTGATGAGAAAATGGCACGAGGAAAACGACTTTATCTTGCGGGATTAATGGAAATGGACAAGACTAAATTTTTCTATCCAGATGCAAACTTCACAATGCGACTAACTTACGGAACAGTAGGTAATTACTCTCCAAAAGATGGTGTTATTTATGAGCATCAAACAACATTGAAGGGAGTTATAGAAAAACATATTCCAGGCGACTGGGAGTTTAATTTGCCTCAAAAACTAATAGATTTATATAACGCCAAAGATTATGGAAAATATGGTGTAAATGGCACAATGCCAGTATGTTTTACATCAAATAACGACATAACAGGTGGAAATTCGGGCAGCCCAATAATGAACGCAAATGGCGAACTTCTCGGACTTGCTTTCGATGGAAACTGGGAGGCAATGAGCGGAGACATAGCCTTCGAAACTGAATTGCAAAAAACTATAAGTGTGGATATTAGATATGTTCTTTTTATTATAGATAAATATGCAGGAGCAACTCACCTTATAGAAGAGATGAAAATTGTAGAATAATATAGTAAGTTGCATGTTACAAGTTACAGGTTGTTACTTGTAATCTGAAAAGTTTATAAAAAGTCGCATTTTTTTGCGACTTTTTTTATTGAAAATTACAAATTAAATATACCTTTGCAGACTTAACCTGATTAATTTATGAATTTTAGTTATGAAAGGACAAAAGGTGCGTTAGTATTGGCAACCGCAAAGTTTTATATTTAAAAAAAATAGCGAGTTATTTAGAAAAATAAAAATTGAGGATTGTCAATAATGATGTGCATTTCGGCATTGTAATAGAAAATTTATAAATTAATCAGGTTAAGATTATTGAATTACTGTATTTTAAAATATTGTAATTAGAAAAAACAATCCAACAATAAAACAACAATAAAATGAATGAATCAATCTTAAATGCGTTAATGCAATTATTTGCACTAATAGCCTCTATAAATGAGGAGGGTATATCACACAACGCAAAAGGAATTGTAAAAGGATATTTACGAAAACAGCTAAACAGCGAACTAACAGAAAAATACTTATTACTCTACGACAAATTTTTAGAACAACACAGCAAAAAAGCTGATGGAAAAAAACAAAAACGACGTATGTCGGCAAGTTCTGTTAAGGTTCTTAAAATATGTGAGAATATTAATAAAACTTTACATCAAAAAGAAAAATTCATTATTCTTATAAGATTGCTGGAATACATAAATGATGATGGAGTAATTACTCCAAATGAAGCTGATTTTATTGTTACAGTATCAGATGTTTTTAATATTTCTACTGAAGAATTTAAAAATATCAAAGCATTTGTTTTAGACAAAATAAATGAAATTCCTGAGAAAAACAGCCTTCTTATTATTGATAATAAACCAGAAAACTCGGAACGACCAGAAGAATGTAAAGAGATTAAGTTTTTGTCAAATAAAAATATAGATGCAAACATAAATGTTTTATACATAAAAAGTATAAAGACATTTATGTTTACATACATGGGAAAATTTAATCTTAAAATTACTGGACGAAATATTATTCCTAAAAGAACTTATGTTTTTGATAGCGGTTCAATAATAAAAGGAGGTCCTATATCTCCTGTTTATCAGACAGATGTAGCAAGCCATTTTTTATATTCAGCAGATACAGCAAAAGTAAAATTGGTGGCAAACAACATCAGATTTAACTTCAAAAACAGCGAAAATGGTATCCATAAATTTAGTTTTGGTATAGAATCGGGGCAATTAATTGGTATTATGGGAGGTAGCGGTGTTGGAAAATCTACTTTGTTGAATGTTTTGATAGGAAAATATGGGCTAACAGGCGGAAAACTAAGCCTCAATGGATACGATTTAGCAGAAAATAAAGATAAAATTGAAGGGCTTATCGGATATATTCCACAAGATGACTTATTGATTGAGGAACTAACTGTATATCAGAATCTTTATTATAATGCAAAACTTTGCTTTGGAGGCTTGTCGGATGAAGAGATAAAAAAATCTGTGAATAAAGTGCTGAAAGAATTAGATTTATTTGTAATAAAACATTTAAAAGTAGGAAGTCCGCTAAAAAAATTCATTAGTGGAGGACAACGAAAACGGCTAAATATAGCCCTCGAACTTATCCGAGAACCTGCAATAATGTATATTGATGAGCCAACTTCTGGGTTGTCTTCAATGGATACTGAAATTGTGATGCACTTACTTAAACATCAAGCACTTAAAGGTAAATTGCTTATCGTAAATATTCATCAACCATCTTCCGATATTTACAAATTATTTGACAGGATTTGGATTATGGATAAAGGCGGAAGACCTATTTATACTGGAAATCCGATTGATGCCCTCAGTTATTTTAAAGAATTAAGTAATTTTGCTGATAAAGACGAAAATGAATGTCCAACTTGTGGAACAGTTCACCCCGACCAGGTGCTTGAAATTGTTGAGACTAAGATGGTTAATGAATTTGGAGAATACACAGAAGAACGAAAAATGACTCCAAAAGAATTGCACACTCTTTACAAGGTTAATTTAGAAAAACGAGCAAGATTTAGAAAAACTGAAAAAACAGAACTTCCAACCACAAAATTTAAAGTTCCTAATAAATTTAAGCAATTTAAAATATTTTCAATAAGAAATGTTTTATCTAAACTTTCTGATTTGCAATACATTACAGTAAACGCATTAGAAGCACCTGCACTTGCTTTTGTCCTTGCATTTTTCACCAAATACATAACCGACGGAGGCGAATATATATTTTCTCAAAACATAAATCTACCCGTATTTTTCTTTATGAGCATAATAGTAGCCCTATTTATGGGACTTTCTGTAAGTGCCGAAGAAATAATAAAAGACCGTAGAATTTTGGAGCGTGAGAAGTTTCTTAATTTGAGTAAATTTAGTTATATTAATTCAAAAATTTTAGTTCTATTCGCAATATCTGCTATTCAGATGCTTATGTTTGTTTTGATAGGGAATTTAATTCTGGAAATAAAAGGAATGACATTTTCATACTGGTTTATTTTATTTTCCACAGCAGCAGTTGCAAATATGATAGGATTAAATGTTTCTTCTGCACTCAACTCAGTTGTTACTATTTACATTTTAATTCCACTAATTCTTGTTCCACAAATGATTCTTGGAGGAGCAATGATAGAATACGACGACCTGCACACAAGTTTAACAAAAAAGAAACATGTTCCACTGGTTGCAGATATTATGTTAGCACGCTGGTCTTACGAGGCTTGCATGGTTTCGCAATTTAAAAATAATAAATACCAGAAACATTTTTATTATATTGATAAAGAAAAAAGTGAGGCGGTTTATATTTCGTCCTATCTTATTACAGAACTGGAAACTGCTCTTAAAAAATGTGAAAAAGGAGTTAAAGATGATGAGTATAAAGAAGTTGTAGAAAAATATTTTAGAATTTTAACCAACGAAACAAATTCTTTATTAAAGTTGCCAGAATTAGGAAATATTAAATATGAACATTCGGAACATTTTAATTTTGATGATTTTAACGAGGCAGTAATAGAAGATACCTATGAATTTTTGGCAGATGTTAAAACAATTTTTAATACACGCTCTTCTGAAATAAATGCACTAAGAGACGAAAAATATGTAGAATTATCTAATAAATATGGGAAAGATGGAATTTTGAAGTTAAAACAAGACTATCATAACGAAAAATTAACAAGTTTTGTTTTGGGTAAGTCACGAGTAAAACAAGTATATGAATCTGAAAATATGCTTATTAGAAAGAAAGATCCAATATATATGGACCCACTATCCAAAATAGGACGTGCTCATTTTTACTCTCCTGTGAAAATTATTGGCAAAAATCAGATAGAAACATTCTGGTTTAATCTGGGAGTAATTTGGTTTGCTATTTTCTTCTTATATATAACTCTCTATTTTGATTTGTTGAAAAAAGCATTAAAATTTTCAGGAAATTTAAAATTTAAAATCAAATTAAAAAAATAAGGTTAAAAGTTGTCGAGTAAAAAGTTATCAAGTTAAAAGTTATAGCTACCAACATAAAGTTATTTCTGTTTAGTTAAGTGCTTTATTGCTAGATAGATGAGGCTGAACGGTTTTCTCTTTACGTTGATAGTCTAATAAACCAGTAAACTAATAAACCTTTTTTAGTATAATCATGGCAATCCTAAAATCAAGCAAATCATGGTTTAGACAATTATTCACAATATAAAACTTAAAAAAGATGAAAGAATTAGACCTTGGTGGTTCCGATTTTAAAGACATTATACTAAATAACAACTATTTTGTTGATAAAACATTATTAATAGAAGAAGTGTTAAAAGCACAAAAAAAAGTATTGTTATTGCCTCGTCCTCGTAGGTTTGGAAAAACATT
>JAOZQN010000208.1:0-9131 GCA_029932195.1 Bacteroidales bacterium
TATATCTATAAATAAAAATTATATTTGCAAACAAAGAATAAGTAAAATTAAACCCAAATTTGAATATGAATAGAAAAAAACTTTTTAAAGGATTGTTATTAACCTTAATTATTTTTTCGGTTAATATAACTTTTGCTCAAAAGGTGATAACAGGAATAATAACTTCTGATGATGAAGGAATTATTCCGGGAGCTTTTGTTCTGGAAAAAGGAACAAGTAATCAAACAATTAGTGATTTTGATGGAAAATATACAATCAAAGTTGGAGCAGATGCGGATACTCTTGTTTTTTCATTTATAGGAATGGAAACCGTAGAAATGGCTATTTCTGACAACGAAATGAATTGTGTATTAAAACAAAAAGATACTGAAATAGACAACGTTATTGTTATCGGTTACGGAACAATGAAAAAATCTGACAAAACAGGAGCTGTTTCAAATATTACGGCAGAAGACCTAAATAAAGGTGTTATTACCGACCCAATTCAAGCATTGCAAGGTAAAGTAGCAGGTGTTGTAATCACAAAACAAGGAGGAGACCCAAATGCAGGATTTTCGGTAAAAATTAGAGGTTCATCTGGAATTGCCTCAGGCACAGACCCTTTATACGTAGTAGATGGAATACCAGGAGTTGATCCTACAACAATTGCTCCCGAAGATATTGCATCATTTGATGTTCTTAAAGATGCGTCTTCTACTGCTATTTACGGTTCGCGTGGAGCAAATGGAGTTATTATTATTACTACAAAAAGAGGTTCTAAAAAATCTTCTTCTTTTGAAGTAAACTCTTATGTTTCAATGGATAAGGTTGCTAATCGTTTAGATTTGCTTTCTGCTGATGCCGTTAGACAATATGTTTCGGACAACGACATGGACTTTGTTGATGGTGGAGCAAATACCGATTGGCAAGAAGCTATTTTCCGAACAGGAATGTCGCAGTCGCACAATATTGCTTACTCTGGTGGTAGCGAAAACACAAGCTACCGAGCATCTATCACTCACACTGATTTTAAAGGAGTTATACAAGGTAGCCAAAAAACTCGTGATATTGGCAGAATGAATATCACCCAACATGCTATGAACGATAGACTAGTGCTTGCCGCAAATCTTGCTGCAACAATTGAGGAAAATAAATATATCAGTTATGGAGGAAATGGTAGCAATGATGTTCTTTATCAGGCATTTCAGAGAAATCCTACCGACCCTATTTATAACGAAGATGGAAGTTTTTACGAAACTTCACGAGATTTCAATTATTACAATCCAGTTGCACTTATAGACCAAATTCAAAATGAGCGTTCTGCAAAAAGATTACTCGGTAATTTTAAAACAGATTTTACAATTGTAAAAGGACTTGTTTGGGGAACAAATTTTGGTTACACAAGAAACGACGACGAATCATTTTATTTTGAACCAAGCTATGTAAGAGGCGGAACATCAGAAGGTTTTGGACGTAGAAGTTATGGTAATTTTGAATCAAAAATTGCTGAAACAACCTTAAACTATAAAAGAGGTTTTGGAAAAAACAATGTTGATGTAATTGGAGGTTATTCTTATCAAGAAGATACTTACGACGGATTATGGGCACAGGGGAAAGATCCACTTTCTGATTTTGTGCAATCACATAATCTCGGAGTTTTAAACAATGTAAATGTTGGAGATATAGGTTCTTATAAAGGTTCAAATAGACTAATTTCATTTTTTGGAAGAGCTGTTTATAATTACGATTCAAAATATTATTTTACAGCAACAGTTCGTAGAGATGGTTCTTCACGATTTGGAGAAAACAACGAATGGGGTATTTTCCCTTCTGGTTCGGTAGCATGGAATATCAAAAATGAAAATTTCATGAAAAATGTAGATGTTGTAAGTAATTTTAAACTTAGAGTAGGATATGGATTATCTGGTAATCAGGAAATTGGGAATTATTTAGATATAATTTCTTACGGACCTGCAGGAACTGCTCCAAACCCAGAAACGGGTGAGGACGCTATCAATTTTGAGGCTTCTCACAATGTAAATCCAGATTTAAAATGGGAGGAAAATAAAGAATTAAACGTCGGACTTGATTACGGATTTTTCAATAATAAACTTAGTGGTTCGTTTGAATATTATGATAAAACAACTTATGATTTACTTGCTGAATATACTGTTCCTATGCCACCAAACGCAGTTAGTAGAACTTATGCAAACGTAGGGACTATTAATAATAGAGGTTATGAGTTTAATTTTCAGGCATTTGTTGTGAGTCGGAAAAATTTAGAATGGAAAAGTTTATATACTTTTTCAAAAAATATCCAAGAGGTAGTTTCTTTATCTAACGAGCAGTATGATTGGGAAATGATGAAAGTAGGTTGGCTTTCGGGGCGTGGTTTGGTTGGAGAAGAAAACTGGACACAAGTTGTAGCTCCTGGATACCAAATTGGAACTTTTTATATGCCAGAATATGCAGGTATTGCAGACGATGGAGCATTTTTATTCTACACCGAAGAAGGTGGTGTTACAAGAGATGTTAGCGAAGCAGAACGTAGAATTGTAGGAAATGCTTTACCTGATTTTACTATGGGATTATCTAATATGTTTACAATTTACAAAAAGATAGATTTTGGTTTCACATTTAGAGCAGTTTATGGTTACGATGTTCTTAATGTTACTCGCCTAATGTATGGAAATTCAACTTGGTTGCCAAACGAAAACGTTCTCGCATCAGCATTGGACGACGAAGCTGCTGGACTTGTAAATTCACCAGTTGTAAATAGTTACTATCTTGAAGATGCAAGTTTTGTTCGTTTTGACAATCTTACTATTGGATATACTTTTATTCCAAAAAGTAAAGATTGGGTAAAGAAAATACGGGTTTATTTTACTGCAAACAATTTATATACTTTTACAAATTACACAGGTATTGACCCAGAAATTAGTTTTAACGGACTATCATTCGGACTTGACCAATATAATGTTTATCCAAAAACAAGGTCATTTACTGCCGGACTTAATTTTGTTTTTTAATATAATATTGTTTTTCTATTGCTAGATTTTTATTCAATTGCCCCGACTTTTAAGTCGGGGGATAAGGTGAAAAAATATCGTAGGGCTTTAGTCCTTTTGACTGGCATCAGCAATAAAACAATTCAGTAATTTAACAATCCAACAATAAAAGAATTAATTTTATGAAAAAAATATTTTATATCCCAATAGCAATTATCATTTTAAGTCTCATGTCGGCTTGCACTGATTTAGGTGATGATTTATATGATAGGATTCCTTCGGAAAAATATCCAGAAAACGAAACGCAAGCCGCTTTAATGATGATACCAATCTACAAACCACTGCAAGATTATTGCGATGGAGGAGGATATTGGTATGCACAAGAAATTACAGGAGACGCAATTACAGCCCCAACACGTGGAAATGACTGGGACGACGGAGGGAAATGGCGAGCATTGCACCAACATACTTGGACAAATGATATTGAGGCAGTAAACTCAATGTGGTCAAGATTTTATAGAGGTAGTTATGAAGCAAATAAATTAATAGAATATTTGCAACCAGCTATTGATGAGGGCAATGAAGCAGCAATGATTACAGTTGCAAAAGCAAAAATTATGCGTAGTTTTTATTATTGGAATGCCATTGATAATTATGGTGATGTTCCTTTTGTAACTTCTTATGCCAATGCTCCCGATTTACCTACAAAAGAAGACAGAGCTGTAATTTGGCAAAGTATTGTAGATGACTTGGAGGCTTCTTATTCGGTAGTTCCTGCAGCGGGTAGTAAATATGCGGCTACACGAGGAATGGCTTTTATGCTTCTTGCAAAATTATATATAAACGCAGAAATTTATACAGGAACAGCACAGTGGGAAAAAGCTGATATTTATTTAGATAGCCTTATGAATCTTGGTCTTTTTGCTTTAGAAAGCGACCCTCTTGGACCTTTTGTAACAGCCAATGAAAGTTCTATTGAAAATATTTTCACTATTGGATACGATGAGAATATATACACAGGTTTCAACCTGCACATGAGAACTTTACATTACGAAAGTCAAAAAACTTTTAATATGTCGGTTCAGCCTTGGAACGGATATGCTGCAATGGAAGATTTTTATAACTCTTTTGATAGCAATGACAAACGTAAAGATATGTTTCTCATAGGAACACAGTATAGTTATGATGGCACAGAACTAACCGATGACGGAGCAAACGGAGCGGTTCTTGAATTTACAGCAAACATTCCAGCATTAAAAATGGACGAAGTAAATCAAACTCTCAGCGAAATAAGAATGTCTGGAGCAAGAGTTGTAAAATTTGAAATAGAAACAGGTGCATCAGCCAATCTAAGTAACGATTTTCCAATTTTTAGATATGCAGACGTTCTTTTGATGAAAGCCGAAACTCAAATTCGTATGAATGGTGTAGGATCTGGCGACGAATATGTAAACATGGTGCGTTCCAGAGCAGGATTATCAAATGCTTCAAGCATTACTTTGGACGAATTATTAGAAGAACGAGGCAAAGAACTCGTTTGGGAAGCACATCGTAGAATGGACTTAATCCGTTTCGGAAAATTTACAGACAGTTGGTGGGAAAAACCAGAAGACGATTCACCAGATAGAACTATTTTCCCAATACCACAATGGGCAATAGATGCAAATCCTAATTTAGGAAATTAATACTATTGTTGAATTGTTTTATTGCTGAATTGTTAAAATAAGTAAGTAGGGCACTCCTAAAAACTCAAAAATCAAGGCTTTCAAAATTCTTAAAGTTTGAGTTTACTTCTGTAAATGAGTATTTTAATAATTTTGTATAACGCAGAGTTTGGAGTTTTTAGGAGTGCCCATTACTTAATTTTAAATGTTTAGTCTTTTATCAGCTTTCGCTTGATAAGTAATAATTTAGTGAAAATTAACTGGGAAATTATTATCTAATAGTTTTTTTAATAACAATTCAACAATAAAACAATTTTTTAACAATTCAATAATTTAACAATAAAACAGATATGAAAAATATATTAAAATTATCAATAATTATATTTGGGCTTGGACTAATTTTCAGTAGTTGTGAAAAACCTCAGGAAATATACGACCAACCTATGCCAGAAGCAGGAGTTTACATTTCAGGAAGTGCAATTTACCTTGATTCTATCAACTTAGACGGCTTAATGGATTTAGGGAAAATTGAAAAGTCTGGCGAAATTGAAACAAGAGACAGTTTATATCAAAAATTTATGTATATTACTGCATCAGGAGATTTTACAGTAAATCAACAAATTGAAATAGAGACAATTGCCTACGGATTGTCTGGCGACTGGACTGAAGAAGAAACAGGAATTTGGTCGGCAAATATTGCTGAAGGAGGAAGCAAATTTAAGGTAGCAGAAGACGGATTTTACCTTTTCACAATAGACTTAAATTTATCAATAGCATATTTATTTAAAGTAGAAAATTGGTATCTAACTGGTGATGCAGTTGTTACAGAAGACGCAAAAATAGAGTTAATTACCTCAGACAAATCAGGTTGCACATGGGAAGGAACTGGAATAGAAATTTTATCTGGTAGTTCTTCTAGCAATATGATTTTTAGTTTTTATAATGAAAAAACATACTCTATATCAGGAGATTCTATAAATATTGTAACCTACCTTGGTGGAGCATTTCCAGAGCCAGAGTTTGGTGGAGAAAATTTTGTTACTTACATAGACCAAGATGATAATACTTTTGATTTTACAATGTCTTATAATTTTTTAACACAATTTGAGTCCACAAATACTATGCCTGCTTACAACCCACGTGTGCATACATATGGATTAATTGGCGATGCTTTCTATCAAGACAACAACCCCGATAATGCCGCAACAGCATGGGACATTGATTTTAACTTAGCTTTTGATGAAAATTCAGATACTTTAAATGGAATTCATAATTTTGTATATCCAGAGATGTATTTTATTGGAGATAAGGAATTTAAAATTAGACTTGATGAAATGTGGGACAATGGAGAAATGGGCTACAGTGGAGTAGATAATGTTACTGGAGATATTGCAAACATTATAAGTGCAGGAGGACAATACGGTAATTTTAAAACAGTTGGCGATGCTCAATACAATGTAACATTTACATTTAACACAGAAACCTATAAAACAACAATTGATTTTTCTTTAATAGAATAATATAATATTAGTCAAGGAGAAAAATTTATATTAGTCTTAGTCAAAGGGTGCCTTAAAGTCTCCCTTTGACTTTACTACGAGTCATTTACTTAGCCTCAAAAAGAGGCTTTTTTTATTCAAAAAAAAAAATGAAATACACAATCTACATCCTATTTTTGTTATCAATATTCTTATTTTCTTGCGAAGATGATAAAACCCAAACAACTGTGATTTACCCCGAAAAAAGCGAAATAGTAGGACTTGCAACCCCCATAAATCTAAATATTGATGAAACAATTATTAATTTAACAGATTTTTTTCCTAATATTTTAAATTTTGATAATATTAAGACAAATAAAAATCTTAAATTTGAAATTAATGATACAAAAATTATTCTAAAAGTTTTATCTGATAAATTACCCAAATTATCAGTCCTGTCTGTAACTGTGGATAGTGTAGAGTATTCAATTTTATTAAAAAAATCAAATAAAATAAAACACAAATTTATTTTTGAAACAAAAGAAGACTATAAAATAGTTCAACTAAAAGGCGAATTTAATGCTTGGAATCCTCAAAATACTATTTTAGAAAAAAAAGATAATACTTGGGAAACAGAACTAATTGTAGAACCTGGAAAATATCAATATCTACTTGTTGTAGAAGGACTTGAACAATTAGATCCAAACAATCCAGATAGCATAGATAATAATCTTGGAGGTTTTAATTCTTTGCTAAAAGCTGGAAATACCGATGATTCAAAAACTCCCGAACTTTACACAATTTCTTATGAAGATGATAATGTCGTATTTGGAGTTAATAATACTCCCGAAAAAATAATTGCTTTTTATGATAACTTTTTACTAATTGAAGCAGACGATAAAAATGATTATTCGTTACCTGTTACAATTAAAATTCCAAAAGATGCGGAGAAAAAAGAACGCACATATTTGAGAGTTTTTTCATATAATAGTTCTGGAATGTCAAACGAACTTTTAATTCCTTTGCATTATGGAAAAGTTTTATCAGACGTTAGTCAAATAACTCGCACAGATTTTGAGTCGGCAGTCTTGTATAACACATTTATTGATAGGTTTTTTGATGGAAAGTCAGAAAACAATCGTCCAACCGACAATCCCGATATTCACCCACGTGCAAATTATCATGGAGGCGATATTGCAGGCATTACAAAAAAGATAGAAAGTGGTTATTTTCAGGAACTTGGTGTGAATACAATTTGGATTTCACCAATAGTAAAAAATCCCGAAGGAGCTTACGGATTGTATCCCGAACCACAAACAAAATTCTCTGCATATCACGGATATTGGCCTATTTCGTTCACACAAATTGACAATCGTTTTGGCACAGAAGACGAATTTAAGCAACTTGTAGAACTCGCACATGAAAATAATTTGAACGTTCTACTTGATTTTGTCGCAAATCATGTTCACGAGGAACACCCTATTTATCAACAACATAAAGATTGGGCAACTCAACTTCACCTCCCCGATGGCAGTTTAAATACCGAGCGTTGGGACGAGCATCGCCTAACAACTTGGTTCGATATATTTTTGCCAACTCTTGATTTAGAAAAACCAGAGGTTTACGAAATGCTAACAGATTCAGCAGTTTATTGGATACAAAAATACAATTTAGACGGTTTTAGACACGATGCCACAAAACATATTCCTGAAATATTTTGGCAAACTTTAACTCTCAAATTAAAACAGCAAATAATTATTCCTCAAAACCAAAAATTATATCAAATTGGCGAAACCTACGGAACACCAGAACTCATTAGTAGTTACGTGAATATAGGTCAGTTAGATGCCCAATTTGATTTTAATGTTTACGATGTAATTGCAACTTGCCTCGCCACCGAACGTAGTTTTGAAGACTTATCAGAAGTGATTAATAATAGTATGAAATACTATGGAAATCATCATATTATGGGGAATATTACGGGTAATCAAGATAGGGGACGATTTATTTCGTATGCTTCTGGTGCATTGTCATTTAGCGAAGATTCTAAAAGAGCTGGTTGGACACGAGAGGTTGGAATTGATAATCCTATTGGTTACAAAAAAGCAGCAATGCTAAATGCAATAATTACTACAATTCCTGGAATACCAGTAATCTACTACGGCGACGAAATCGGTCTTGCAGGTGGCAACGACCCAGACAACCGCCGAATGATGCGTTTTGAAAACTTAAAAACAGAAGAGCAAGAACTGAAAAACACAACTTCAAAATTATTGAATATTAGAAAAAAATCGCTACCATTAATATTTGGCGATTTTAAAATTATTGAAGCAAGCAATGATATAATAATTTATCAAAGAACTTATTTTGAGGAAATTGTAATTATTATAATTAATAAAAATGAAGAGAAAAAAGTTTTAGAAATAAATATAGATGAGCATTTTAATTTAGAAAAACTACATTCTAATTTTGGCTCTAATTTTAAACAAACTAATAATAAAATAGAATTAACAATACCAGGAAATTCATTTGAAATTTTGTCCAATTAATTTTTAGTTATCTATGTAAGATAGGATAGAACCTTCCAGCGTCTGCAAGACCTGGAAGCGTTTGAAAAACTCTGTATCTATGGATTTTCATCAAAATATAACAAAATTTAGAAATTAAGTCTGGAATTTGAGAGTAAATTTAATTTGTGAATTATTTTATTTAATATAATGTAGTTTAATGTATTGAAAATTAATGACTTTAAGTCTTTGACAGGTAAAAGTCTGGAATAAAGAGAGTCTATTATCTAAATAAGTCTGGAATTTAGATAGTCGGTTATCTAAATAAGTATGGAATTTAGAGAGTCAGTTATCTAAATAAGTATGGAATTAAGAGAGTAGATTGTCTAAATAAGTATGGAAATTAGAGAATGGATTATCTAAATAAGTATGGAATTAAGAGAGTCGGTTATCTAAATAAGTATGGAATTTTGTTAATTTTATTTTTTTTTATTA
>JAOZQN010000208.1:9141-10166 GCA_029932195.1 Bacteroidales bacterium
ATATAATGGCAGCATAGATTTATTGGGTCAGGTTTAAGTAGTTAAGTAGTCTTATTAATTAAATAATAATAATATATTTGCTACATAATTTTAAAATAAATTTAGATATGTTATTTGAACGAGATATTACAAAACAGATAATCAAAGACTTAAAACAACATGAAATCGTAATTTTACATGGCACAAGACAGACTGGAAAAACATCAATAACAAGATTGGTTGCAAAAAACTCCAATTTTACAGAAGAGAATACTTTTTTCTTTGATTTTGAAGATAAATCTTATCGTAAATTATTTAATTTTGAAAGTGGTGGAGAAAACTTATTGAAAAATATACTTAAAATTGAAAATATAGATGCAAATAAAAAAAATCTTGTAATTTTTGATGAGATACAATTATTAGACGATCCTTCTAATTTATTGAAATTAATACATGATAAATTTCCAAATTTAAGAATAATAGCTACTGGCTCATCAAGTTTGCAGATGAAGCATAAATTTAGCGACTCTCTTTCAGGTAGAAAAAGTGTATTTATTGTTGAACCATTAAATTTTGATGAGTTTTTACGTTTTAAAAAACAAGATAAATTACTTAATATAAGAACTATTTTTAAAGAGTCTGGCTATTTAGAAATTGCTGATATAATAAAAGCAAATAAAGATAGTTTTGAAAATTTGTTTGATGAATATCTAACTTATGGAGGTTATCCTGAGGTTGTTTTAACAAACTCAAAAAAGGATAAAATACGAAAATTGCACTCAATATCAGATGCTTATATCCAAAAAGATATACGAGAATTTGCAAATATTGAAAATATTACGGCATATAATAATCTGCTCAAATATTTGGCTATAAATTCGGGAAATTTAATAAATATAAGCTCTGTTTGTGCAAGTCTTGGTATAGTTAAAGAGACTGTAAATAAGTATATTAGCGTGCTTACAGAAACTTTTGTTATTGATAAGGCACAACCTAAGGTGTTAATAATTTGATATTTCATCAAAAAAAGTTCCCCCAGTTTTTGT
>JAOZQN010000809.1 GCA_029932195.1 Bacteroidales bacterium
GGGAGCTTTGCTTTCCCTTTGGGAAAGGTAAAAACGAAAAAAAGAACTCCCTCCCAAAGGGAGGGTTGGGGTGGGCTTATCAATGGATTATTTACAGACTGTATTCTTTTAAATTGTTAAAGAAAAAAATAACTTCGTTTAAATTAGCTAATTATTAATTTTAGTTTGCCTTATGTAATTTTATTCTAAACCACCATCTGTGATTTCCCATAATTTATCTATTCTAAGAACTTCTCTTGCTGATGCTGCTGCACTACTGTATTTGCTGTCGCCTCCGCCAAAAAAAACTTCGTATCTCGTGTTTTGTTTAGACCAACCTATTAATAATTTATCGTAATTTGCGGTTGATAGGGTAGCATCTCGGAACATTTCTGTCATATTTGTAGCATTTTGTATATCCCAACTTCCAATATCTTGGTCAAAGGCTTTTGCTCCTCTAAACATCCATTTGAAATTAGTAACACTACTTGTATTCCAGTCGCTAATATCCTGATTAAAAGCAGTTGTAGTATAAAACATGCTTTGCATATTTGTAACTTTGCTTACATTCCAAGAATTTATATTTTGATTAAAAACTTTTGTTCCAGCAAACATTTTTTCCATTTTAATAACATTGCCTACATTCCAACCACTAATATCTTGGTTAAATTTATTTGTTACAGTAAACATGTGGTCCATATCTTTAACTTTACTTACATTCCAGTTAGTTATATTACCATTAAAATCTGTAGCATAATAAAACATACTTTGCATATCGGTTACATTACCTACATTCCACGAATTCAAATTTTGATTAAACTTTTTAGCCATCATAAACATAAAACTCATATCGGTAACTTTGCTTACATTCCAAGAGGAAATATCTGCATCGTTAAAAATTGATGCTTCATAAAAAGCATAACTTAAATTTGTTATATTAGCAGGAATTTTTTTAGGCACATCTGTAAAATTTTTAGCTTTATGAAAAGCATAAGATAAATCGGTTAAGCCTATATTTCCAAAATTAACTACAGCTTTTATTTGGTCAGCATTTTTGTAATCCTTTGCTCCAAAATGTGTTACTTTTCCGGTAATTTTAACGGTTTTAACTCCTCCTTTTAAATAAGTATGGTTATAGTTTCCCGCTTTAGTATAATGGTTTTTCTTTCCATCTCCCCAATCAACATCTGCATTCACCGTGCCGTGAAGTGGTAAGGTTATTGTCTTTCTCGCATTTGTTACCGAGAACTTTATGGTCATTTGTGCATTAACGTTCCAAGAAAAAAGGAACAATACTACAATTAAAAAAAATGATTTTTTCATAATAAAATTAAGTTAAGTGGTTAATAAATAAGAGTTTACAGTCAAATATTGTGGTGTTTATATTTCAGTATTAATTTTGTTAACTCGCTGATAATGAATCCCACCCCCCTATAAGGGCAGAGCTGTTAAGTTCTAAATAAATATTGAATATTGAACAAGGAATATTGAATACTGAAGTTTTAAGAAACGGGTAAAAATAATAAAAGAATTCTAACTTTTCGTTTAAGTTGAAAACTTAAACGAGGGGGTGCTATTATTTTAATAGCTTCTTGTTTTGTTATTTTACTCATAGTTTTAAAGTGTTAAAGAATTAGGACATAATAAATTACATGATTTCCGTCAAATTTCTTCTTTTGCATTTCCGGAAAACAGGCGTTCTGACCACTTGATGCCCAACTTAAACTACTCATTGTAGAGCCATTCGCAAGATTGCCGAAAGCATAAGTAATTTTGTTTGGTTGTGCATCTATTTTTATTTCATTAAAGTTTCTAAATCCGGCTCACTGTTAAAGTCAAATATTTTATATCCTTTGTAATCTTTAGTATTTAATTTACCGAAGTTATCGTCAAAGCCGTCTTTGACTTCTCCTCCCATTTTAAGATATAATCTATCATAAAAAACTTCTTTGTCAGTTTTACATTTATAAAAAATTTGAATTACGGGAATATCACCTACTGGAGTTATGTTATAGAAAACCATTGTGCGTTCAGTTATTTTGCCATAACTTTCTTGTCTAATTTGTAGATAGTCCACAAATTTATTTCTATCTAGAAATTTTTTCAAATCAAATATAACGTCCATTTTTTCATATTTACTATTTTTAATATTATCATAAAATTGATTACAAATTTCTTTGGCATCAGAAAAATTAACATTATTTACAAAAATTTTATTAGGATTAAAAATAGGTTCACTAATAATATATTCTCCGTCTTTTTCTGTTATCATAAGTCTTATAAACTGAAGTTTCGGAGTTTGTAAATTCTTTATTTAAAGCTCATTATTAATGT
>JAOZQN010000810.1 GCA_029932195.1 Bacteroidales bacterium
GAGTATTTTAATAATTTTGTATAACGCAGAGTTTTGGGTTTTTAGGAGTGCCCTATAATATTTTTTCTTAATTCGAGAGTGTCTGCATACATAACAAATGCAAACAAGGGCAATATATGTTCTTGATACTCTCTTTGCGTCCAATATCCATGTTTTAAGTTGCTTTCATATTCTTTAAATTTTTCAATAAATCTTTTTTTGCTTCTTTTATTCAATTTCACCAAATACGGATAAATTTTATAACCTAAAAAATTTACTCCCTTACTTGTTTTTGTAATAATTATTGGCTTAAATTCAAGCTCTAATTCTTTTTTCACAAAGTTAATAAATTTTTGAACTTTTACTTGCAAATCATTTTTGTTGTTTTCAAAAATTAATATATCGTCCATATATCTGATATACGAACCTACTTTTAAATGCTCTTGTGCATAATGGTCTGCCTTGGACAAATAATAATTTGCAAAATACTGACTTGTTAAATTTCCTATGGGCAAACCTACCTCTGTTTTTGTTTCATAGGTTCTAATTATTTTATCAAAAATAGAAAGAACAAACGGGTCTTTAAACAGTTTTGTGAGATTTTGATTTAAAATAAAATGATTGATATTATCAAAATATTTTTTCACATCTAATTTAGCTACCCATTTATATTTTTTTGCATTTTTTTTTGCTTTGTCCAAAGCTGCATAAGTTCCTTTATTTTTTCGTGTAGCAAAAGTATTATCTATTAAATTTTTCTCAAATCTATTAGCACAAATAGCCATAATTGCATGATGTAAAACTCTTTCGGGAAACGAAGCCGCACAAATGGTTCGTTCTTTTGGGTCGTATATTTTAAAATAATTATAATTTCCAACATCTATGTTGCCAGAGAGCAAATCATTTTGCATGGATAACAAATTGTGTTCAATATTTTGCTCAAATAAAACAACTGAAGGTTTGTTTTGTTTCCCTTTTTTGGCTTTTATCCAGGCTAAATAAAGATTATCTATTTCTGCTATTTTCTCAATTAATGCTCCTTGCCGTTTCATTTTTGTAAGCCTTTATTGTATAATTCAATCATGCTTTTAGCATATTTTTCTACTTTGCTTTTTCCAATGCCTTTAATTTTAACAATGTTTTCTAAATTTATTTTATCCAATTTTGATATTTCTGACAACTCTTCGTTGTTAAATATAGCATAAACAGGAATTTTCAAATTTTCAGCAATTTCTTTACGATATTTTCGTAGCTCCGAAAAAACCTCAAATATTTCTGGTGATAAAACCTCTCTGTAATCTACTTTTGATTTCTTATCACTCTCTTTTTTAGAGTTTTCAATAAATCGAATATAAAAACTGTAAAAAGAATCTTTACCGTCTAAAATAAATTGTTTTTCAATGTCAATTATTTTCTTTCCCAAAAGTAGTTTGTTCATTTCTTCTACTTCTTTACTGTTATCAATTACTGGAATATAAAAAATTTGTATTTGCATAATATTAAATTTTATTGTAAAAATGTCGCCAGTCCGAAAAATTCATAAGCCGGTGCTCCGTCCCTACACACCTGCTAATAAATTTTTCTTCTGCTTGTTTCTTGGTAGCTCAGAAACACAACAAATGCTTATTTGTAAACTATAAAGAAAAGACCAGCCGAAACCCGAAGTCGTTCCATACGAAGTTGGGAAAGTCGTAGTTGCGAAAAGCTATCCGGCTGCGAGTGGCATCGTTGCACCACGAGCCACCACGCAAAACACGGTATTTGCTATCTTTGCCAGACCAATCCCAACACCACTCATATACGTTTCCACTCATGTCGTATAAACCTAATTTATTAGGCATTTTTAATCCAACTGGTCTGGTTTCGGAATTTGCATTTTTACTATACCAACCTACAATATTAAGATTGTTGCTACCTGCATATTCTTGCTTAGTATGTTCTGCTCTTGCACCACCACCTGCCGCATACTCCCACTCTGCCTCTGTTGGCAAGCGAAAGCCTTTTGTTTTTAGGTCTAATTTTGCTTTATCATCGCTACCTTGTGGTAGTTCCAAAATTTCATTTATTTTTTGGCAAAATTCTACGCTCTTATACCAGTTTACGGTTTCAACAGGTCTGCGTTTACCTTTAAATTTAGATGGGTTTGTTTTCATAACAGCTTCGTATAACTCTTGTGTTACAGGAAATTCTGCCATATAAAAAGTGTCAAGCTCTACTTTGTGGGCTTTTTTACCTTCTCCCATAGTAAAAGTTCCACCTTGCACTTTTACAAGTTTAAATTCTAAACTTGGAAGCTTAACTATCATGTTTTTTTTATTGTTGCTATATGT
>JAOZQN010000811.1 GCA_029932195.1 Bacteroidales bacterium
TGAAAACACTCTCTATTTTAGGACGTTGCATATAAATATGGTAGATATATGTTGCCATTTTACTATCATCAACAATTTTATTGGTTAATAGAAGCATATCGTCAGTAAAAATACGTTCTCCATTTTTTTTATAAAATCTAACTCTAACTACATATCGTAATACATTATTAATTAAGACATTATCCCATTCGTAAATGCCTTTGGCATCTATATAAGTTTTATTTTTGAACTTTATTTTGTTGTAATGAAATTCATATTTATTTTCAAATACTTTTTTAGATAGTTTTAAAAAAACTTCGTTACCTTTGGAATTTAAAGCTTTGACATTAGAGTTCCTATTTTTTTTACTGCGAATCACAAAGTTATCTCCAAGAGAATCAATTAGTTCAAAAACACCAGTGTCATCAAAACCTCTATCAAAAATATGGGTTATTACAATATCTTTATTCTCGGCTCGCAAAACTTTTGTTACATCTTTTATCGAATCAAAACAAATACTTTTTGAATTATAATTATCCCTCTGTTCTATAAAATTTTCTATCTCTTTTTTACGTTCGTTATCTTCTAACTTATTATTACTAAGTAAGTTTAATTCCTTCTTGCTTACAAATTTTGGGTCAGCATTGCTATAAGGAACACTTTTAAATAAATAAATTTTATTATCTTGGGTATCAATCAAAATAATATTATACGTGCTATAACCGCCAATCCACTTACCATCTAAATCTCGCACAACTCCCAAGTTCTCAAGCTTTTTACTATGTTTTTTACGAATATCACTCTCATCGTGAACAACAAAAACATTATATTTTCCTGACAAGTTATGAGCAGCAGCAAGCCCCATGACTTCATTTAACTTATCGGCATCTAAAACATTTTTTAACTCTCCATTCAAAAGTGTATGAAATCTTTCGTATTCTTTATTATCGGACGATATTGTTTTCAATTTTGTTGTTTTTCCTTTTATTATTGAATTTATGAGGCTTTTTACATTACGTTCAATACGTATATCATTGAATTTCAGCATTAAAACACATAAAAACGACTTTAAGTTATCAGACATATAGCTTAATTTTAATGGTTAATATTTCCATTAAAACGTAAATACCTGATTATTATGCAAATAATTTAATTATTGAAGTTTTCCCGACTTTTCAGAAATATATATAATTATTTACCTTTGCAGGCAACACAATAGTTATTAACATAATTTTTCACTAATGGATATTCATAATTTAAAAGGAAAAGTAACACTCAAGTGGTTAAATTTTAATAAATACTCAACGCAAATACTTGAATTAAGAAAAACTGTGTTTGTAGAACAACAGGGATTTGATTTGTCATTTATTTATATGCAAAGTGATAATACATCTATACATTTAGGTGCATTTTTAGAAAATGAATTAGTTTCAATAATATCTTATTCTATCATAAAGGGAACAAATCCATTGATAAAAGCATTGAATTTGCCCGACACATTAGGATATAAATTTCAACCAACAAAAAGGGTCGAGTTGCTGGAATTTAGAGGCACCCGTTTGGCTGAACTTGTAGGAGTTTACGCATGGAAATCATTTGTAGATTACTATCAGCCAGATTATTCTTTTATTGAACTTGTACAAATGCATAAAAAGTTAGCACTTTATTATTCATCGTTTGGTTTTAAATTTTATTCAGAAAATGTGCTTGAGGGAGAAGAGATGACTGTATATTTGCAAGACGAACAAAGTATTGATAATATATATTCTAAATTTAAACGTTTGCTTGATATTATATCAACAATATTAGATGTTAATCACCCTTCTCTAAAAGAATTTTTACAGGAAAACCCAAATATTGAACAACCAATTGAAAAAAAAATAAGTAAGGACAATTTATATTTGAAAACATTATCATTTAAAGATGAGCTACCAAGGCTCTTGGCTCAGGGAAGACTTTTAAGATTTATCCAGAGAGAAACTCTTAAAAAGGTTATTTTTCCTAAAGGACCAGCTAATTTATTAGATATTGGCTGTGGTCCAGGTCTTTATTTAACATCTTTGAGTAAAAATCCAATTTTTAAAGACTATAAATTCACAGGATTAGATATTTCGCCAGATATGATAACCTATGCACGCTTATCATTTAGAAAAATATCTTGGAAGGAAGTATTTATGATATTAAGTACCCTGATAATTCATTTGATGTTATACACACAAGTTTTTTAATGATTCATTTAACTGAACTGGAAGTGGCATTAAAAGAAATCTATAGAGTTTTAAAACCAGGAGGAATTTTATATGTTGTAGATGTTAACGACTCTACTTT
>JAOZQN010000209.1 GCA_029932195.1 Bacteroidales bacterium
TTTTGTAATATATTCACAACCAGCTAATTACAACTCCGAAACTTCAGTAATTTAAGATCTTTACATACAATTAAAATATCTGTTCTAACAATAATTACTTTATTATTTTTATTATACTCTATTGATTTTATTCTTTTGATAGGGATTTTTAAACCTGTAATAATACTATCATTTTTTATGATTATTCCATCAAAATTATATGTATAGCCAGGAATAGCTTGAAATACTCTTTCTGTTTGAGCGACAGAAGTATTATAAAGACAAAATATTAATATTACGTAAAATATGCTCTTTTTAAGATGTAATTTCATAGTTATCAAAAAATAAAATAGTTACAAGACAATAGATAAACTTCTATCCAAAAATTTAACTTCATTTTTTTTATACCCTACAAAGATAAAAAAGTAAATTTTATAAAAAAACATATGAACAGTATTTTATTGCACCATCGGTGCATAATAACGATAGTTAATTAATAAAATAAATATAGCACCTCAGAGAAGTGCAATAATTTGATAATAAAAAAGATGTAATTTATATTGCACCCCGCTGGGGTAAGGTGTTAGAATTTTATGTAATTGTCAATAATTTTTAAGAATTGCCCTGACCTTTAGGTCGGGGATAATGTAATAAATACACTGATTAGGGCTTTAGTCCTTTACTTTCTACGCCGTTAAAAAAGGACTAAAGCCCTAATAATCTAATTTTATTTTTATCCCCGACCTGAAGGTCGAGGCAATTGATTAAAATATCACACTCATTTGTAGATAGATGCAAAAAATAAATATCTTAAAATGTTTTTTTTAGTTCATTTCTAAGTTCGTAAAGTAAAATTAATCTGTATTTTTCAATAAAAAAATACTTTCTGCTTTTAGAGTAAATTTAATGCTCTTGCTTACAAATAATTTTAATTTATTAAAGGCATAGGTTGGAATTTCTATCAAAATACTTTTTTCTGAATTAATAGGAACAACAACTATTTCGCAAAAAGAAACTTTTTCTATTATAAGTTCAATAACTCCATTAAAGACGTTGGACTGTTTCGGATTTAATAAATCGTCTCTCAAAATCATAATTTCACTTTTTCTAATACCAAACTTCACTCTATTATTTTCGGATTTTAAATTTCTTCCTGAATTTACAATTAACAAATTGGAATTTAAGTCTTTGCAAAAAACAGTAGTTTCACTTTCTGTTCTGTTGGAAATTGTAGCATCAAAAATATTGTTAATACCCAAAAATTGTGCAACTTCTACAGATGTGGGATAATAATATAATTCTTTCTTTTTATCTGTTTGGAGTAATTTTCCATCAGAAATAATACTAATTGAGTCGGCAAGAAAAAATGCTTCGTCCAAATCGTGGGTAACCGAGAGTATGGTAAGATTAAATTCGTTCTGTATTTTTTTTAGTAAAAACCGCAATTCATTTTTGGTAGTTTCGTTGATTGCAGAAAAAGGCTCGTCTAAAATAAGAAATTTACTTTCAGATGTTAAGGCTCTAACAAGAGCGACTCTTTGTTTTTCTCCACCACTCAAAAATTCTATTTTACGATTGAGTAAATGCTTAATACCTGTTGCTTCTATTAATTTGGCAGGTAGTTCTTTGTTATATTTTTTATTTTTATTTATTTTATATGAATAATAGATATTGTCTTTTACCGATAAGTGAGGAAATAAAGCTAAATCTTGTGGCACGTAGGCTATATCTCTTTTTTCTATGGGAGTATTTTTAATATCTTTTCCGTTGATAATAATTTCTCCATTATTAATTTTTCTAAAACCAATAATTGTTTCAAGAAGAATAGTTTTTCCACTTCCCGTAGGTCCAATTATTACATGGGTAGCCTTATCTTCAATATTAAAAGATATTTTTTTTAGTTTAAAATTATCAACCGATACATTTATATTTTTTACCTGAAGCATAAAATTAGTTGTTAGTTGTTGGTTTTAATTGAAGTCTATTCGGGGTGCGACTTTAAGTCGCACTCCGAATAAATTATTCATTAATTTATGAGCCTAAGTAGATGGACAATTTAAAATGGATAATTGACAATTTATTTACTCCTGATTACCAAGTGTAAACCAATCGTAAATCGTAAATTTAAAATTGTCAATCTACTTATATGTTAGAAACTCCTATAACTAATCGGGTAACTACAAGTAGGCTTATTCCTGTGGAAATCAGAATCATAATCATAACAATGCTGCCATTTATATCTGCACCAGCAAGTTTCATATATACAGAGACGGGGATGGTTTCTGTTTTCATAGGCATAGTGCCTGCAATTGTGTAGGTGGCACCAAATTCGCCAAATGCTTTCGCCCAAGTTAGAACAAATGCTGAAAGTAATCCTTTTTTGGCTAATGGTAAAGTTATGGTTCTGAATGCTTTTGAGGGAGAAGCACCAAGTGTTCTTGCTACATCTTCGTATCTTGTAGAAATTTGATCTATCGTAGATTTAATCATTCTTGTTGATATTCCTAAAACAGTTACAAATTGTGCAATAATAATTGCCCAAAAGGTATAAATTATTTGTGTTATATGTTCTTGAAACCACTGACCAGCAGGATTGCTGAAAAATATTAAAATCATTGCTCCCAGTGCTGCTGGAGATATAATTAATGGAAGTTCTAGGATAATATCAATAAATTTACTTCCAAAAAATTTATACTTAGACAAAGCATAGCCTGCTGGTATAGAAACTATTACAGCTAAAATTGTAGAGATGCTCGCAGAAAATACACTTAACCGTATAGAAAATAAAGTTCGTTCGGAAAAAATGGAGTCTATAAATGTTTTTATATCAAAATAAAAAAATGTTGAAACTATCAGAGATAGATATAACAACATTATAAAAAAAGCAAATATTATGGTTATTTTTCTGAATTTCATTTAGGTAAATGCTTAATTCTACTTTACGAAGTTAAAAACAAACGCCAAAGGCGTGATAATCAATAGGCTTGCCTGTAAGGGCAAGATAGATTAATTAGTTTTTAGAAGCACCACAGGTGCGTAATCTATTCATTAATAAGCACCTGTGAAAAATTAATTGTATAATCTTAATTTGTTATTTGCAACAATATCAGTTACTTATACTACTCTGGGTTTACATATAAAAAAGCACCAGTGCTTATAAGTGATTTCGCACCTTTGGTGCTTAAATATTTTGCGTTTTTTATTCCTTGCCCTTACAGGCAAGGTTATTGATTATTGCACCGTTGGTGCTTAAAAAAAGGTCTATCAGTAAAACCTTTTATCTGACACTCAAAATCAAACTCTAATTCAACCAATATTTAGGAACATTGTAAACTCCTCCAATTGGTTTTTCTTCTCCAATATATTCAAATACTTGTTCTGGTTCGGAAAAATAATGATATTTTTTAAATATCTCACCTGATTCCTCAGATTTTATAAATTTTATAAATTCGTCGGCAAGTCCCTTGTTTTTAGTAAATTTTGATACAGCAATAGGAATATAGCCAACTCTAACGATTTCCGATTTATCTAATTTTATTGTTTCAATATTCTCGCTATCCCAGTATTCAAATACCCGCCAGCCTATAACGGCATCTACGGATTTTAGAGAAATAGCAGTAGCTGTTTTTGAGCAACTTCCTGTATAATTTATAAGATTTTCACGAAATTGTTCTATCTCTGTTTCCGAAAAATTATTTTCAATAATTTCTATCGCAAAGCTACCAACACAAACTCCTTCGGGGTTGGCAATGGCTACTTTTATATTTGGTTTTAATAAATCTTTTAATGTTTGGATATTTTTTGGGTTTCCTTTTTGGACATTTATTGCAGAAATGAGATAGCAGACTCGCTCTTCTGTATTTTCAAATACCAGTTTATCTCTTTTTGCAATTTCCATATAATCAGACGAGCCAGGAAAAAAAACATCTCCTTGTTTGCTCATTATCATTTGACTAAGCACATATCCAGAACCACCAAATACGATTTCGGCTTTAATTCCTGTTTTTTCTTCAAATAACTTAATAATTTCTTCTGTTGCAGGCTTGCTTGCAGAACCTGCGTATATTAAAATTTTATCTTGATTGTTTTTACAAGAAAAAAGTCCAAAAAATATTAAAATAAAGAAAATTAAATGTTTTGAATAGTAAGTCATATTATTTATTTCATGTTTTTTAGTATCTCCATTAATTGAGCGACTGACTTTGCTCCGTCTAATTTTGCGTTGTTAAAAACCATAAAATATCTGTAATTTTCTCCTGCTTTACTTGCCCACTTTTCGCCAAGTTTTAACTTTTGCAAACTATCCGAACCGTCTAAATGGTCGCCTTTTGTTTCAATTAGTATTATCTTTCCGTTTTTCATTTTAACGATAAAATCAGGGTAATGGTTTATAAATCCATTTAACAAAAATCCTTTTCCTCGTTCTAAATTTCTGTGCCAAAAAACAACGCTGTCTAAATTTGCAATATCGTAAATAACTTTTTTCTCAAAATCATTCATTTCGCCCTCTTCAACATATAAATTTTTAGTTATACCGTTTACCGTATTTTTGGGGCTTATTTTTTTGTGAAATTCAAACGAGTTTTGACATCTTACAGTTCCAATATCAAGTAGTTTAACAAATTGCTGTTCTGCGTATTTATTTGCTAACTTTTGAATTTTATTTTTGATAATTCTTGCGTAAAAGAATTCATTATTTGATATTTCTGAAATTTTATCGCTGTCTAAATCCGAAATTGTTTTTTTTATGTATTCAATGATTACAGGTTCGGGGATTTCATCAATTTTTTTCATTGCTCTTGTTAATCTACCTGCAATTTTATCTATTTTTGCTTCGGGCGATAAAGTTGTAATATATTCAACAAATGCCTCTTTTACTTCGTTTTTTACCTTTCTGTATTTTGGGATATACTCATCTTTACGTCCTTCTGCTAAATCAATAATTGCCATTTCAGACGAAGTTTGAGAAAAGTTTATTTTATGGTCTTCTTTGCTTAAATCAAAACCTTTAAGTAAAAAACCTTTTTGTAAAGGTATAAATTCGCCTTCATCATAAAAAACAGAAC
Source organism: Bacteroidales bacterium (assembly GCA_029932195.1). Taxonomy (GTDB): domain Bacteria; phylum Bacteroidota; class Bacteroidia; order Bacteroidales; family JAOZQN01; genus JAOZQN01. The sequence continues at coordinate 5,046 of JAOZQN010000209.1, forward strand.
CTTTTTTTACTTCCATAAAGAAAGTGGGCAATTTTAAATCTTTAACTTTGTCTTTAAAAACTTCTTTTATTGGATATGTTTTAACTTTGTCTTTTAATTCAGTTGGTATTAAATTTTCCTCTTTATTGTATTCTTCTACTGTTTTTTCAAATTCCCTGCTTGTTTTTTCTGCCAAATTTATAATGTCATCTAATTGTTGATGACTTTTTTCCGAATTAGCAAAATCTTTTATGTTATCAACATTAATTTCTAAGTCTTCGTTTGTCTCTGCTTCATTTTCTGTTTCATTAAACGCATCTGCAAAATCCATTTGCCTATGAATTTCTTTTTCGGGTTCTTTTTGTTCTTCTTTTACTTTAAAATCTTTTGCACTAAAACCTGCACTATTCAGACCAATAACTATATTATCAAGTGTTTGTATAAAGTTTTTTGACGATGTGAAAACATAGGAAGAGTTTAATAAATTTACTTTGTGTTTGGCTACATAAGGCAAACGCAAAACTCTGCCAAGAATTTGCTCTACGTCAATAGTTGATGATTTATTGGCAAGTGAAGCAAGAATATAAGCAAAAGGACAATCCCAACCTTCTTTTAGTGCGTTTACGGTAATTATGTAACGAACTTCACAAGAGGAACTTAATAAATCTATGTTTTTAATTTCGTCTTTTTGTGCGGTTTTTATGCCAATTTGATTTTCCGAAATTCCTAATTCAATTAATTGAGCTTTTATTTTTTCAAAAGTAACACTATCGTTTTTTGTTTTGGGCTGTGCCTGAAACAAAACAATCGGTCTTATATATTTTCCTCCGTTTTCCTGTTCTGTTTTTGCTTTTTGTTCTAATGTTTTTTGAAGTTGTATAGCACTATTAATCACCTCGTTAGTGTCGTTGTGATTATAAACAACAACAGGTAGTTTTACCATATTATTGTTTTTTAGTTTTATAGCATCTACAAAGCTGATAATGTTAGATTGTTCTCGTGGTGTGGCTGTTAAGTCAAATATAAAACTTGGGTTGATATTATTTAACATATCAACTGTAAGTTTGGATTCAAAATTATGACTTTCATCAATTACGACAACAGGATTTAGCTGTGTTATAATCTGCATTAATGCAGTTTCATCTACATTTGGCAATAATTTATCCTTATGTTCGCTAAAAGTTTTGGGAAACTCTTGTAAATTTTCGTTTTCTTGATAAACTTTTCGAGCTTCTTTTGTTTTTGACCTGAACGACTGAACACTTAAAATAAAAATACTTAATTGTTCTTTTACTTCCGTAGGGCTGAAACTTGCACCTTGTAATAAATCTTGTTTTTGATATACTTTTACGGCACTGCCAAAATGACTATCAATTTTTTGACGATACGGGTGGCTTGTATCATTTAAGTTTTTATAAGTTTGTTTTAAAATGGTGTCCGAAGGCACAAACCATGCTACAACTTTGGCTTTATCAATCGGAAAACTTTCAAAAATTGGTTTTAGTGCATTACAGGCAATAAATGTTTTACCACCAGCCGTTGGCACTTTTACTGTAACTCTCGGAACTCCTTTTATTGAGTTATCGTAAGGTTTTAAATATTTATCCTCAATGTTTTGTAATGAAATTCCTTTATTGCCCCAAAAATTAGAAAATGCAAGTTTTAGATTTTCTGTTTTTTCAAGTTGTTCGATATAATCCAAAAGGTCGTTTATTACTTCTTGTTGATATTGTTTTAACTCCATTTTAAAATCGTTTTATATCTCTTGGGATTTTTTTAAATATGATATTTTTTGCGAGCATAATATTTTTGTCTAACAGGCAAAAATCTGCATAAATTATATATTGCTCCGATTTTTCGGCTATTATATTTAATGTTTCATTGCTTAATTTTGTTAATTCTTCTGGTTCGTAATAAAAATAATAGCCTGTATTATTTAAAATATCCAACAAATATTTATGTTCTTTGCTTTGTTCTCTTGTTAAATGCTGTTTGGTTTCGGTATAATAAATATATTCTCGTATTTTTTGCTCGCCAATTTCTTCGTTTAATACTCGCTGTGCAGACGCAATGCCTTGCGTCTCTACAAAAATGGGTTTGCCCAGTTCGTAATAATCAAAACCTCCGCCTGTGCCTGCTACTGCTTTTTTGCCCTCTCCGTAGCCGTTTATTACTCGTTTTACTCTTTCGGCGGTTATGGTTTCGGCATAGTCCTCCATTTCTATCATTATAAAGTTTCTGTTTCCACCGTCTTCTTTATTTAAGTTTAAAACGGCGTGAGCGGTTGTGCCTGACCCTGCGAAGCTGTCGAGAATAATTGAGTTTTTGTCAGTTGATAAGTCAATAATTTGTTCTATAAAAGTTGTTGGTTTTGGTGTATCAAATTTTTTTGAACCAAAAATATTTTGGATTTCTTGTGTTCCATTCGTTGCTGTTCCTACGTTGTCCCATATTGATTTTGGGGTTCTTCCTTTTTCTAATGCGTCTTTATAATATCGTTTTAGTTGAGGTTTAGTTTTGCCTGTTTTTCCAAATATTATTTTATTTTGATTGAGGTAATTTTGATACTCTTCTGGTCCTGTTCGCCAACAGCGTCCTTTAGGTGGTAAGTATTTTACTCCTGTATTAGGATTCGTAATAGGATAAGTTAAATTTGGTCTTATACCTGGCGAGTCAAAAGGGTCTGCTTTCCATATTCCATTGGGGTCATTATTTGGGTTAGAAAAGCCTTCTGAACTAATTTTTAATTTAAAATTAGCTTTATTACTATAAAAAGTTGATGTGTTTTTAACAAATACTAATGTATGATTGTGATTTAAAGATATAATAGCATCATTTGAAACTGATTTACGAGAGTTCCAAATAAAGTTCGCTAAAAAATTATTTCCTCCAAATATTTCATCGCACATTAATTTTAGGCTTGCTTGTTCGTTGTCGTCAATGGAAATAAAAATTGCTCCATCTTCTGCGAGAAGTTTGTGTAATAATTTTATACGAGGATACATCATGCAGAGCCATTTGTCGTGGCGTGTAAGGTCTTCGCCTTGTTTACCAACTACATCGCCAAGCCATTTTTTTATTTTTGGGTGGTTTACGTTGTCGTTGTAAACCCATTTTTCGTTTCCTGTGTTGTATGGTGGGTCAATATATATGCACTTTATTTTTCCTTCGTATTCGGGCAAAAGGCTTTTTAGGGCTTCAAGATTGTCGCCATGTATTATTTTGTTTCCGCTATTTTCAACATCGTAATTCGTAATTGAAAATTCGTAATTATATTGGTGTTCCAATACTTTAAACGGCACGTCTTGGTGGTGGTTTACAACTTTATCTTTTCCTATCCAATTTAATGTTGGCATATATTTTTATCTCTAATTTATTATTTTATTATTTTGCAAAAATAGCTTTTTTTTATCTTTCTATCAATTATTTAGTGCAAATCTAAACCACACATCATGTAAATAGAATGTTCAATTGTAGGTAATATTTCTGCTAAATATTCTTTTACTGCTTTTACACTTCCCGGAAGGGTGTAAACCAGACTGTTATTTATTGTTCCTGCAACGGCTCTGCTTATAAGAGCATTAGGTTTTTTCATTCCATATTTTACTCTTATTAATTCCATTATTCCTGTAATTTCTTTATCGAGCATTGGTTTAACTACATCTGGAGTAATATCTCTTTTTCCAATACCTGTTCCACCTGTTGTAATTATTATGTCAAAATTATCACTAACAGCTTTGTTTATTTCTTCGGTTAGTAAAACCGAGTCGTCTGGAATAATATTCGTAGTAAATTCAAAATGTCTATTTTTGGATTCAAGAAATTCTTCTGTTATTTTTTTTACAAAAGGTCCACTTAAATCTTTGTATTCTCCCTTGCTTGCTCTGTCGCTTAAAGTTATAATGCGTATTTTTAGCACCTTGGGGTGATATTCAAAAGTTGTATTTGCTGTAAGACTTCCGCCTTTTATTACTTTAACAAATATACCTTCTTTGGGCATCACACATTTTCCTACTTCTTGAAAAATAGCACAACCATCTCCATGACATTTTTTCCCTATTTGAGTTACCATTAGTTCAATATCGCCCGAAATAAATCTGTCTAATGGTGCAGTTTTATAAAGAGTAATACCACTGGTTGTTATATTTTCGGCAAATTCTCCTGGTGCAAATTTTCGTCCAGCAAGTTCTTCAGATTTTGCTATACTTGCTTCCGACAACATACTCACCTGACGATGCCATTTGCCTGAATGTGCGTCATTTGCAATACCAATATCTGAAAGTTCTACCTGTTTTACGGGTTCCTTTCCTGTGCCTTTTTTTTCTGATATATTTACTGATGTAACTTTAAATGTTTTCATATTCTGACTTTTAAATATCTATTTTTTGTTTTTCTTCGAGGAAAATATTTTCCATAATCATATTTTTATCCACAGCCTTGCACATGTCGTAAACGTTGAGCAAAGCAATTTGAACCGCAGTAAGAGCTTCCATTTCCACTCCCGTCTGCCCAATTGACCTCACCTCTGCTTTAACACGAACTCCTGTTTTTTCCAAAGAAGATTTTACTTTAATTTTTGTTATTTGCAAAGGGTGGCAAAGCGGGATTAAGTCGCTTGTGCGTTTTGCTGCCTGAATTCCTGCTATTTCGGATACGGTTAGAACATCTCCTTTTTTCATTTGATTGTCGGAAATAAGTTTCACGGTAGCTTCCGATAATTTTATAAATCCCTGTGCAATAGCTATTCGTAGTTGTGGTGTTTTATGAGCCACATCTACCATGTTGGCTTTGCCTTTATTGTCTATATGTGTTAGTGCCATTTTTATTTTATTTAAGTTACGAGTTGCAGGTTGCAGGTTTTGCAAAGCGATTGAGAAAAATTATCATTTTAAATAAACTGCTGATACTTACAACCTATAATTTTATTTTATTAATTAATTTGAGTGTGTAAGCTACAAAAACACCACTCACGACCAAACCAATTTTAGCCATATTGATTAATTATCAACAAGATGTTCTTATGGGCACTCCTATAAACCCAAAACTCTGCGTTATACAAAATTATTAAAATAC
>JAOZQN010000009.1:0-6163 GCA_029932195.1 Bacteroidales bacterium
ACCTTTAAATCATAAATTTTAAGGTGGCATTAGTTTATTGCAAACATAACCTTTACTGTTTACTGATAACTGTTTACTGATAACTGATAACTGTTTACTGATAACTGTTTACTGTTTACTGTTTACTGATAACTGATAACTGATAACTGTCAAATAACTGGTTGTGGAATAGATATTTGTTTCATTGCATCTATTGCATATAGGTCTGTCATTCCAGATATAAAATCTGCAATAATTACTTCTATTTTGTTTTCTTTTTTATAAAAATCTTTCATTTGATAGATTTGTCTGCCAAAATGTCTTAAAACTCGCATATTAGATTTTTCATATTCACCATAATTTTTTCCTTTACTTTTATAATTATCTAGTAAAAAATCAAATATAGTGTTTAATGCGAACTCACTTTTTTTATACGACATATTTTTATCACTTAAATATATGTGCTTATAATTAAAATTACGAAGTTCCAAAATTGCCTGATATTTTGCATCAGATAAACCAATTTCTTTTCTATCTTTAGAAACATTTATCATATCATTGACCAAAGTGTCAATTATTTCGCTATTATTTTTGCCAAGTGTTTTAATAATATTTTCAGGAATGTCCTCTTGTTTAATAATTCTTGCTGTTATAGCATCTTCAATATCTCGCCCGAGATATGCAATTTTATCGGAATATCTAACAATACAGCCCTCAAAAGATGAAGGTTTTATTCGTCTGGTTTTTATTTCGTCCAACACATTTGGCGTTTCTGCAGGACTTAAAAACTGCTCATATTTTTCACCATTATGACAAATAATTCCGTCCTTTACTCCATAAGTCAAATTTAACCCTTTGCCGTTGTTTGCCAAGTATTCCACAACTCTATAGCTATTTATTTCGTGGATAAAAGCCATATTCCCCCCAAGTATTTTATTCAAAATAGATTCGCCATCGTGTCCAAATGGAGCGTGTCCTAAATCGTGTCCTAATCCAATAGCAAAAGCAAGCTCTTCGTTTAAATCCCATCCGTTCAAATTCAAACCTCTACATATTGATTTTGAAATAGTTGCAACGTGCATAACATGTTCTATACGTGTGCAAATATGGTCGTTTTCGGGAGCAAAAAACACCTGAGTTTTATGCTTCATTCTCCTAAAAGCAGTAGAATGGATTATTGCTGTTTGGTCTCTAAAATAAGCCCCTCTAACATCTTCTTCGTGTGGTCTTGTTCTTTGTAAATATATTTTTTCTGGAAATGGATTTTTCATAATTCAGGAGGTGTTGGATAATTAATAATGAACAATTAATAATGAATAATTTTGCTAATGCCTGAAATACAGGACTATACAATATATAGAGATGCTGTTTTTATTTGCTCAATTTAAGTAGTAAGACAAAAGACTCCTTAATTATAACACTCTAATTACAAGATCTAAATCAACTATTCATTATTCATTGTTCATTATTCATTGTTCATTATTCATTGTTCATTATTTTTTAAGTTTTGATAATTCTATATTTAATTTATTAACCTGGTCTATAAGTTTTCGTTCTGATTTTATATTTTTTTTGAGTTTAACTTTCAGGTTATCTTCCTGCTCTTTTAATCTTTTATTTTCTGTATTTAATTTGTTCGATTCTTTTTGATATTTATTTGATAACACTTCAAACTCTGACGCTCGTTTTTTTGTCACTTTTTGCTCTAATTCTAACTGTTCTACTGCTGAATCTAATTTATTCTGTTTCATGGTCGTTTCCGTTATATCATAAGATATACAGAGAATTTTTTCTATTTCATTGTATTGGTCAAATACTGCGGTGTAATATTCGTGGAAATATAATATTTTGTTATTTATTAGCCTTACTATTCTTTGATAGGCATTGCCTTTTTTTATCTTATCAATAAATTTATCTGCCATAAAAATATCTTCTCCTTCTGTAAACTCAGAAACATTATGACCAAGATATTTATTTTCGGTTAAATTTAAAACTTTTAATAGAGCTTCGTTAGCTTCAATAATATATCCGTCTATGCTTAATTCGCTGATTAACATAGAATTATTTATTGAGCTAAGCATTCCATTCATTTCTAGCTCTCGTCTATTAGACTCTTCCTGTGTTGCTTTTAGTTCTTCTAAATTTTGTCTCATTTCTTCTTCTTGGGCATGCATTTCCTCCGTTTGTTTTTGCGATTGTGCAAGAAGTTTGGTTGTTCTCTGATTAATTTTGGTAATAGAAAGTGTTGATGCAATTGACTCTGTTACTTTTTCTATAAATTCTCTTTCGTGCTCTTCAAATTTATTAAAAGATGCTATTTCTATAATTCCAAGCACCTGGTCTTCAAGTTTTAGTGGGAGAATAAATAAGCTACGAGGATTTGCTCCTCCAAGCCCCGAAGTTATTGTTATATAATCGTTTGGAATATCTGTCATATATATAGGTGCTTTTTCTATCGCACAAGTTCCAATAAGTCCTTCGCCCAAAAATATTTTCTTTTTCTTTTTGCGTTCTTTGTTATAAGCATAAGATGCAATTAGTTCTAAATGAATATCTTTTTTATCATCATCATTATAAAGAAACACACCTCCCTGATTAGCATTTAGATAGGCAACAAGATTTTTGATAACATTACCAGATAGTTCGTTAATATCTTTTGTTGTTTGTCTTAAAATTTCTGCAAACTTTGTTACACCATCGCTAACCCATTTTCTTACATAGTCTTCTTTTTCTCTTTTTTCATCTTTTATTTTTGCTTCCTGCAAATTTTGTCTCATTTGAAGCAATGAATTTCCAAGCACATCTTCATCACTGAGCGGGCTATAGTCTGTATTAAATTTCTCATTTCCAATCTCTTCTGCAAATGCTGTGGTCTTTTTCAGACCTTCGGTTAGTTTTTGTAATGATATTGATATTTCTGCTATTTCGTCTTTTGAGTCTATTACTATTTGTTTTTTTGGTAAAATTCCTCTTCGTAATGGGAAAATATATTCTTTAATAACATTTATTGGTGTTATTATAAAGGAAGAGAATTTTAATATTAGTATAACCAAAATTACTATTGCTATAAATATAGAGATTAGAAGTCTTATTAGATTATTTTTATATATTTTATCTATTTTTGCTTGTAATGTTTCATTTATATCTTCAAAAACTGGTTGTATTTTATCTACTTCTACTTGCATCTCTCTAAATAATCCCTCTTCTTTACTGTAACCCAGCTCTTTATCAATGTTTACGAGAGCAATAAATTCTTTTTTATATTTATTCAAATTATCTATTGTTATTTTACTTACTAATAAATTATTTTTTTTAATGCTTATACTATCTAACATGCCAATGGCAGACGAATCTACTGTTGTTTTATTTTCGGATAAATAACTATTTATATCTACAAATGTGCTTAAATATTGTTTATAATAAATAATATCTTTGGTAAGAATATAATTATTTTCGTTTTGTTTTAGTAAATAAATTTGCTTCAAAAGTTCTGCATCTGTTGTGTTTTTTAGCACAAAATCGTAGGCACGTTGCATCTCACCAATTATACCAGAAGTTTTTGATCCTCTACGATAAAGTTTTTGTCCAATAGAATTTATCAGTAAATCTACATTTTGTAAGTTATCATTAACATTTATTAATTTTATATCAGCATTAATTTTTTCCGATAGTTTTATTATTTGAATATCTTGTATGCTTTCACTAATATTCTTATTCTTAATTTCACTTTGTCGGAGGAATTTATTTTTCCCCGTTTTAAAAAACGACTCATCTTCTACATACTGAATCAAAAAATTTTGGTGAGCTTGTCGTAAATCAAGATAGTCTATTTCTATTTTTTGTAGTTCTGTATTATAATTTTTATAATTATTATATTTTACTGCATCTGTAATAAAAATTAATAGAAACATCAAAAAGACAAGAATAAAAGCTCCTGTAAATATTATAAATTTTATTTTTAGTGGTAGGTTTTTCATAAATAAAATAGTTTGTAAAGTTAAAAGTTATATAGTAGAAAGTTTGATAAACACTAATAAAGATAAATTCTACAAGATTAACTTTTGCAATTGTAGTGCCACGGTTGTTGTTTTTAAAATTTGCTAAAAATAAAAAAATTATCTGTAAAAACAGATAATTTTTTTATTTATTTTAGGAAATTATATAATCTACTAATACTCACCCTTTTCACTTAAAGAAAGGGTGTGAATACAAGTTTAGGTTTTATTCAGGAACGTATGCTTCTTTTATTATTTCAAAAGTAGCTGGGGAACCCGAAGCGGTGCATTTATATTCTACTGTGTAAATAACGTGTGCATAGTTATCGTTAAAAACATCAAAAGTGAGAACATAATGGACATCAACTCCCTCTACCTGTGAAACTGCGTCAGGATATTTTTCTCCTAATAATATAACTAATCCTTCATAAAGTCGTTCCCAAATAAGAGCTGAAGCATCTTCGTCTGACATGCTTTCAGGATAATCTTCCGAAGCATATTCTCTGCGTTTTGATATTCTAATGTCAAAATTGTTATAATATGCACTTGCTCCTGTATAAAAATCATTATTTCCATAATCACTTACATAATCTTCTCCAATATTATCTTTCACATAATCTACTATTAATTGAAAATCGTCGGCAAGAATAAATAAGCGAACAGTAGGATCAAATACCCATTTTGTTCCGAGATGAACAAATTGAGATTCTATCATTTCTGCGGGATTATATAATTCCCAACCATCATTATATATAAATTTCTTAACTGTAGTTACTGCCGAGCTACCTACATTATTTTCATAAACAAGGAGGCGATAGTCTCCATTTTGCGAATAAATAAATCTTGAATTCATAAATTGAATAATATAATTTTCCGCAGGATAGCTTTCGGTAAACCTATTATCTGTTCCCGGTCCAGGGTCTCCCATTTGCAAATAATCTGCCTCATTTAAAATATAATAATTTTCTACTTGCGACCAAAATGTTCCATCAAATTTGTAAAGATCATAAACCTTTGTATCCACATCTGGGTATTTATAATACAATTTCACATAACTATTTGCTTCTGCTTCTGGATATAAAATTGCAAGATAATCAGGTAAGTAATCTTCTGGTTTTTCACTTGTAGTAAAACTTCCTAAATCGCTAAGTCCAAGTGCTGCATAATCTAAACTAAAAAAAGTTTTCTTTGTTATATTTCCAAAATAATTTTCTTCAAAATCAAAATCTTCGTTATACTGATTATAAGTTACTTGTGCAGTAGAACTACTATCTAATGCTATAAAATTATCAGCAAGCACTGCAGGAATATAATCGCTTGCGGTATAATGAGAATTAAAACTTTCAAATGTTTTAATGTATCCTGCATAAGCAGAATCTTCACTTGTTACAGCATCGTCCATTGCTGCATAACTTGCATGTTTATAGTCATCTACAGTGAAAATATATTCTATATTTTCGTTATAAAAGTTGCTTATTACTTCGTCGTGTTCGTTATACAACTCCTCGTTTGGATTGCAGGCACTAAAAAAAAGTGCGGCAATAATTGTTATTATTATTAAATATTTTTTCATTTTATTATTGTTTGAATTGTTAAAATTTCATTCACGGGGTGACTTAAAGTCACCCTGTGAATATTAATAGACCTTAAAATTTAGTTTTTATACCAATAGACCAAGTTCTTCCAAAGCCATAATATACTCCCGAAGTGAACGAATTGTGCATAGAGCCATCAAAACCGTCTGAAATATATTCTGTATCAAAGATATTATCAATTTTTCCGTAAAGAGTAGATTTGAATTTTCCCATTTTAAATCGGTATCTTACATTAAAATCCATGATTTGATAATCTGGCATAAGCCAAGAGTCGATTCCCATATCATCTTCTGATGTTCTTTGATCTACTTCAAATTGAGCATATAATCTATCATAATGATTAAAATCAAGACCTACTTTAAGGTCTTTTAGTATTTCCCAGTCTATACCAAGAGCAGCAGTTGTTTGTGCAGCATCTCCTACATGAACGCCTGATGTATATACAGTTACAGTTCCTTCAAGTTCGTTTTGCTCGTTATAAACATCGGCTATTACGTCGTCGCCCCATTTCCAGTCGCCCATAGATGCCATTGCTCTAAATTCTAATTTTTTAGAAGGTTTATACTTAAATTCAAACTCTACTCCTTGATGTAT
>JAOZQN010000009.1:6173-34052 GCA_029932195.1 Bacteroidales bacterium
TTAGCCCCATATATAGCATAGTGCATAACTGGGTCTAATCCAAGTATATTTGCTGTTCCATCTCCAAGAGTTTTTGTTAAAGCTTTGTCCATCCAGCGTGTGTGATACAAAGTAAGGTCTGCTTTTATTTTAGATGTTTTAAATCCATAACCAAATTCAGCAGATAAAACCTTCTCGTTTTCAATACCCTCATTTACATCATTAGTATATCCAATAAATGCGTATCTCATATACGGTGCTCTTGAAAAATATCCTCCATTTATAAAAATATTTTGCTGGTCGGTTATGTTCAAATTTGCTCCACCTTTTCCGCTGTATCCCAAAAAGTTTACCCAATCAGAGACTTGTCCTTCTTCTGGCGTATATTGGAAAAAGTCTGTTCTTCTATAATTTTTCATAGAAGCTGAAGTAGATAAAAATCCAGAAAATTTATTAGATACATATTCTCCTTGTAAAAATAATCCTTCCCAAAGAACTTCACCTAAATTATAATAATTAATTTCATCTCCAACTTGGAGTGCAGCACCTGGGTCTCTATTTTCATTTCCATCATCTAAAAAATAATTTCCACCAAGTAAATCTACTATACTATAATTATGATAACCTTTATAATATCTTGCATCTATACCACCTGTAATACTAACATTCCCAACATTTGTATTTAATGATGATAATATTCCATACCAGTCATGCGAATTGTTAGACATCGCAATAATAGTTTGAGAACCAGTAGTAGATTCTATATTTTCTGATATTGCTTGGTCAAAATCAATATAACCATCGTTGTTCGTTTGTAAAGCTTCTAATGTGCTCATATTTTCATATTTTCCTCCACTAATTCCATAAGGAGCTTTACCAGGACCATACAAACGACGACCTCCACCTCTACCAAAAGAGGCATAAATTGAAGTTGATAAAGTTGTTTTTGGTGAAATATGCCAATAATGATTTAAAGATGTTTGTGGTTTAGTATAAGCATTATAAGCATAACCAGAACCATAAACTTTACCATCTCTGTAACCATAATCAGTATTCAATTTAGTGCCAAAAGGAGAGTTTCTAAATGTTTCTATTAGGTGTTTTGTGCTACGTTGGTGATGCCATTGCGAAGCACCAAAAGCTGTAAATGAGAGAGTTTGCTTACTTCCTATTCTTTTAGAAATATTTAAGAAATAAGAATAGCCTTCAAAATCAGTTCCTTTTACGTAACCGTCGCCAGTAGTTTTTGCACCACTAACTGTAACTGCCCAATTATTGTCAAGCAGACCAGTAGAAACGGTGAAAGCCATTTTGTTATATCCGTTATTTCCCATTCCGTAATAAACTGAGCCACCTTTTTTCATATCGGTGCTTTTGGTAAGAATGTTGATAGTTCCACCAACAGATGAAATAGCAAGTTTGGAAGCTCCAAGTCCTCTTTGCACTTGCATTGAGCGAGTTACATCTGAAAGACCTGCCCAGTTAGACCAGTAAACTTTTCCACTTTCCATGTCATTAACAGGCACACCGTTAATAAGCACACCTATATTATTAGAGTCAAATCCACGAAGGTTAATTCTACCATCTCCATATCCACCACCTGTTTTGGTAGCGTAAACACTTGGCGTAGATTTTAATATTTCAGGAAACTCTTGTGTCCCAAGTTTTTCTGCAATAATTTCGGGACTAATTTTAGATACAGAAACTGGCGTTCTTCTATCCACAGCAAAAGATGCAATAACTTTGAGTTCTTCAATGCCAATTGCATTTATTGCTAACTTCACTTCGCCAATATCTTTTGTTTGTGAGCTTTTTAAATTCATTTTAAAAGTTTGCTCTACAAACCCAACAAAAGATACTACTACTTCAATGTCTTTATTTGCAGGAACTTCAAGAGTAAAAGTCCCGTCAAAATCGGTGATTGTCATAGCTTTACCATCTTTTACAATCACAGATGCTCCTATAAGCTCTACACCATCTTCGTCCACTATCCTACCCTTAACTTCTTGGGCAAAAGTAGAAAAAGAAAAAACTGCAAGCATCAAAAATACAAGTACTATTTTTTTCATATAAATAAAATTTAAAGGATTTTGAATAGTTAGTTAACCTACAGTATTCATGAGATTGTTTAATTACCTTATTCTTAAATTGTTATAGGTGCTTTTAGTGGAAAAAGGTTTTTTATAACAATACAGCAATCAGATAATTTAACAATTTTATAAATTAATTAGGCTAAAAGTTTTAAACAACAAAGTTAAATATCTATGAATGAACGATTTAATAAAAACAACCTGTTTCAATTAAATATCTAGTTATCAGCTATTTAACTTTAAACTTTTAAACTTTTTTAACTATACTTAAACAACAAAATTAAATTTTATTGTGTAATTAAAAAAAAAATATTCTATTTTTGTAAAATGAAAAATATAAAATTTATAATATTTGATTTTGATGGCACACTTGCAGATACTTTAAAATTTGCAATAATGATTTCAAATAAACTTTCTGATAGGTTTAATTATAAGAAAATTACAGATGATAAAATAGATGATTACAGAGGAATGTCGGCACAAGAATTAGTGAAAAAATCGGGGATAAAATATTATAAAATACCTTTTTTAGCTACACAATTTAAAATAGAATTTAAGAAAGTTTTAGACCAACTTCAGGCATTTCCAGAAATTCCAAGCGTATTGGAAGAGTTGAGTAAATCTTTTAAGTTAGGAATATTAACTTCTAATTCGGAAGGCAATGTAAACTCTTTTTTAAAATCAAACAAACTTTCTGAATATATAACATTTGTAAATTCGCAGTCAAGATTATATGGCAAACATATTTCTTTGCGAAAAATAATGTTAAAATATGGTTTACAAAAAGATAATTTAATTTACATCGGCGATGAAACTCGTGATATTGAGGCGACTAAAAAATTAGGAATAAAATCAATATCTGTAACTTGGGGCTTTAATACAAAAAATATTTTAAAGCAATTTTCTCCCGATTTTATGGTAGATAGCCCAAAAGAAATAGTTACATTAATGAATAACGAGTAGTCATTTTATTAATATTACATTTTTGATGAACAAATCTTGCAAACAAAAAAAAAGAAGAGACAAAGCATGCTTTGTCTCTTTTTCTTTTTTTTACATATAATGAATAAAACTATCAACAAGTTTTTTTATTTCATCATTTTTTCCATATAACTCTGCACTCATATTTTTATCGTTGTGTGATTTTAGTTTTTTTATAAAATTATCAATAGTTCCTGTAGGAAATACTCCATCTTTTTCAAAAAAGGCTCTATTATTTTCCAAATACTCTGCCGATTCGTAGCACGATTGAGGCACTTTTTCTAATTTATCTTGTAAATGTTCGTGTTCTTTTTTAAATATATTTACTTCTATTTTCAATTTTTTGGCAATTTCAAGAGCATCGGGCATTTCTATTCCTTGTTGGATAGCCATAATCATTCCTGCAAGCAGGTGGTATAAATCCGCCGAACCGTCTGGAACTCTAAATTCTACGGTTTGTTTTCCTGGTATGTATGGAACTTCTGCAATTTCAAATGGATTTGCATCTTTTATCATTTGAGTTTTTAGAATCCAGCCCAAAGGAACACGAACCAAGGCAGAGCGATTTGTTTCGCCCCAACAAATATTTGTAGGTGCTTCTTGGTGCGGAACAAGTCGTAGATAAGATATTGGAATAGTGTTTCCAAAAGCTGTTAGCGACTGTGCATTAGTAAGTAAACCCGCAATAGATTTTTTAGCTACTTCACTTAATTGGTCATTTTCTATCATTAAATTATTACCTGCTTCATCAGTTATCATGTAGTGGATATGAAGTCCGCTTCCTGCCTTGCCAACAGTTATTTTTGGTGCAAAACTAATATCTACACCATATTTATACGCAAGGTTTCGTAAAATCCATTTTGCTATAATCAATTGGTCTATAGAATCTTCTGCATTTACTGGCATAAATTCAACTTCATTTTGCTCGTAAAAATATTCATCAGTAGTAAAGTTCCCAACCTCCGAATGACTGTATTTTATCTTTCCACCACATTGTGCAATAATTCTCATTGCTTCAACTCTCAATTTCTCAAATTTTGTAAATGGTTTTGAACCATGATAACCTTTTTGGTCGGTTGCCGGATATAAATTATTTTCGTCGGCATTGCTAATTACATAATATTCGAGCTCACCCATTGCTTTTATTTTTAAGCCGGTAGTTTTATTAAATCGTTCATGTGCTTTTTTTAAAATGTTTTCGGGGGCACTACTGAGCGGATAGCCTTCTTTTGTGTAAAAAGAACACATCATGTCTATGGTAGGAACTCCCGAAAATGGGTTTACAAAAGCGGTTTTAAAGCGAGGAATAACGTATAAATCGCTTGAGCCTGCTCCTACAAACGAAAATAGACTTGAACCATCTACTCGTTCGCCTGTTGATAAAATTGACTCTAAATAATCCCGACTTGTTATTACAAAATTTAGGGTTTTCAATTTGCCATCTTCTCCAACATAACGAAAATTAACTTGCTCAATATTAGCCTCTTCAATATATCTGATAATGTCATGTCTTGTAAACTCTGCTGCAGGTTTTCTTAAAAATTTTACAAGTTTATTCGGATTTAGTGCTACTTCATATTCTCTCATAGTTTATTGGTTTATTGGTTTATTTGTTTATTGGTTTATTTGTTTATTAAGTAGTCATGCTTAAGTTTTTCCATATTTTTAGTTTTATAAGATATTTATTTTCAGTAAATAATTTTTAACTTTATACTTTAAAACTTTTAATTAACTACTTAATCCTGAAATCGTTGTTTCTTTTGGCATAATATTATTCAAAACTTCATAATTTCAAAACTTCGGAACTTTTTAGCACAATTTTTACTTCTGTAATTCAATAATTTCACGAAACAACAAATTTATTTATTTTATGATAAAAAACAAATTTTAATTTATTTGAAAAAGTTTTCCACATGTTGATTTAAAGTGTATTTTTTGTAAAATATTAATTATTTTTTGTTACTTTGCAACGATTTTTATACGCCTGTATTTTACAACATGTTTAGTTTGTTTTTATCTTACTTAAAGGCTTTATAATTAGCATGTAATATCATAATTTTATTATTTTTTCTAAAAATAGATATGAATAATGAAAAATACATTTTACATAAAAAAAACTGAAAAAAATTATGGAATAGCATTTGTCTTTATTAAATTATGAAGTTTTAATATTTTGAAGTTTTGAATTGGTTTACACCAGATAATTAGATTTCAGAACTTCAAAACTTCAAAACGTCAGAACTTCAAAACTTGTTCTTTATGAAAATAAATTTTATTGTTATAGGAAAATCAAATAAATATATAAAAGAAGGTATTTTGGAATATACAAAACGCCTAAGAAAATATATTAATTTTGAAATTATTGAAATTCCTGCATTAAAAAACAGCAAAAATTTATCAGAAAAAGAACAAAAAAAGAAAGAAGCCATTTTATTTGAAAAATATTTGAAAAATTGTAATAATAATATTTTATTAGATGAAAATGGAAAACAATATAGTTCTACAAATTTTGCAAAACTAATTAAAAATAAAACTGTTAGTGGACAAAAATGCGTAAATTTTATTGTTGGAGGTCCTTACGGATTTTCAGACGAATTATTAGCTCGTAACTACGAAAAAATGGCATTATCTAAAATGACTTTTTCGCATCAAATGGTCAGACTGTTTTTTGTAGAGCAAATCTACCGAGCAATGACAATAATAAAAGGTGAACCATATCATCATTAATTTAAAGTTTAATAAAGTTATCGAGTTATCGAGTTATCAAGTTATCGAGTTGAAAGTTAATAAAATTATAAGATTAGCTTGATTGCATTTGCAGATATTTAACTGTTAATCTTTTAATTTTCAACTTGATAACTTGACAACTTGATAACTTGACAACTTGACAACTTGATAACTTGACAACTTTTCATACTACATTCAACAAATAAAAAAAATTGAAAAAAAATTTATACATATTACGATATTTATTAATTGCAATTGTTTTCTATGCAACAGCTTTGATTGTAGAGAAAAGTAATAGCAAAATTAATGCTTTTAAATTAGAAGTAGATAATATTGAAAGAACTTTACACTCAAAAGAAAGTGAAATAGAAGAGTATCTGAAAATTTTTGCAGATAAATTAGAGAGCAATGAATATATAAAAGATTCTCAAGATAAGAATATATTTTTTGATGAGAATTACAGCGAGTTAGAAGAGAAAGGATTTACAATTATAATATATAAAAATGATAGTTTAACGTTTTGGTCTAATAACCATGTAGAGATGAGCAATGTATATACTGGCTCAAAATTTTATAATAGAATTCTTGAAGGCGAAAATTCTATTCATGTTATTGAAACAAAAAATATTGAAGACTTTATTATTGTTGGTTTAATAAAACTCAAAAATGATTTTGAATATAACAATAAATATCTGAAGAATGATGTTTTTTCAGATTTTGCTTTACCAGACTATATTGGTATTTCGGAAATACCAATTTCTCATGGCTTTGATATTCAGGATAAAGATGGTATTTATGCTTTCTCATTTGTTCCAGAGGGGTCTGTAAAAACGAATAAAGACCTTTCTAATTTTTTAGGACTTTTATATATTTTGAGTGCTTTGTTTTTGATATTATTTTTAAGCACTTTTATGACAAACATCTCAAAATCAGAATATTCTAATTGGTGGATACTCGTTATTATTATTGTGCTTGTTGCCCTCAAGTCTTTAACAATAATATATAAAATTCCATACATTGTATATAGTTTGCCGTTGTTTGATTCTCAATACTATGCGTCATCGTTTTTATTTCCTTCTCTCGGCGATTTTCTAACCAATAGTATGTTTATTGCACTTATTATTTACCATCTTTTATTTTTTATAAATAATAAATTTGCAGATAAAATTTTAAAAAAACAAATTCCAATTTTAAATACTATTACAGGAATAATTGCACTTAATATTATTTATTTCTTCTTTTTTGTTATTCATAAATTATTAAAAAGTCTTATAATTGACTCAAATATTTTATTTGAAATTTATAATATTTTGAGCTTAAATTTATTTAGCTTATTTGCTTTTTCAATTTTTATAATTCTAATTGCGACCTATATCTATATAAATATTAAGCTGTTTGATCTATTAAAAAAGATACTAAAATTTAAAGAATTTTTAATTTCATTTGTGATAAGTTTATTATCTCCTATTGTTTTTATTCTTGGGTTTTATACAATTGACTTATACTCAGTGTTTTTTCTCCTTGCGATAATTGGAGTAAGTGCATTTTCTGTTTACCAAAAATATAACCAAAAATATTATATTTATATAGTTTTTGCTTTTTTTACAACGCTGTTTATTAGCTTCTTTGTAATTTCCACATTAAATTTGAAACAGAACGAAAAAGCAAAAGTTATAGTTTCAAATCTTGTAGATGAGCGAGATGCAGTTGCCGAGCTTCTTATTGCAGATATAAAAAATGAAGTAAAAGAAGACGCTACAATAGAAATGTATATCTCTGATACTTTGAATAAAAGAACCTACGAAAAGATAAAAACTCATTTACGACAAAAATATTTTACAAGCTATTGGAATAAATTCGACTTTGATATTTATATCTGTAGTGATATAAATCAAGACGATAACATTAACGAAATACTTGACTGCCAGATAACATATACGCAAATTATTGACGAACGAGGCGAAAAATTAGAGGAGTCTGGTTGTTATTTTATCAAAAATGATAATGGTAGTGTGAGTTATTTTTTCTCCGAACCATATTATATTAATGATAAAGGAGCAATTGCAATGTTATATGTTTTTATTAATCCAAAATTAATTCTGCAAGATATTGGCTATCCTGAATTGCTTTTAGATGAAAAAATAAAAGTTCCACAAACAAATGCTAATTATTCTAATGCAAAATATGAAAATGATAAAATACTCACAAAATCAGGTAATTATAAATATCCTATAAATGGAAAAGAACTTTTTTATACCGAAAAAGAAATAGATTTTAAAAATATAGGAAAATTCAGACATCTTGTATATATTATCCAAAAAGGAAATTATATCGTTCTTAGCTATCCAAAAATTACATTTCTTGATTATGTTATTACTTTTGCTTACATCTTTGTATTGCTTAATTTTATTGTCATAATAGTCTATTCGGCAAATAAATTGCCACAGTTTATAAAAAATAGGCGATTGGATTTTAGAACAAAACTGATTTTTTCTATCTTTTTTATACTAACAATCTCTTTTGTTTTGATTGGAGGAGTAACTTTTTATTCTAATACAGAACATTTTAAAAGTAAACAAGATGAGGCTATTGAGCAAAAATTACAGTCAATATTAACAATGTTGAGCTACAAATACAGAAACACAAAAAATATAGATGTTTTGTGGAAAAATTCAGACTTTAATAACATTGATTATGAGCTTATTAATATGTCTGATATTTTCAGAAATGATATAAATCTTTATAATAAAAATGGTAGATTAATAGCAACTTCTCGTTCAGCAATTTTTAGAAACTACCTGATTAGTAGTTATATGAATCCAGATGTTCTCTATCAATTAAAAATAAATAAAAATCCAGAATACATACACGAGGAAAAAATTGGTCTCTTAAATTATACGTCAGCCTACATTCCTATGAAAAATGATAACGGAAAAATTCTTGCATATATTAATGTTCCTTTTTTCAGAAATACGGAAATAGAACAAGAAGAGATTTCAAACCTTTTAGTAACTATTATAAATTTATATGTTATCGTATTTATTTTTTCAATACTTATTGCTGTATTTTTATCCGAACAAGTGGTATTTCCTTTGCGTCTGTTACAATCTACATTTCAACGACTTGAACTTGGAAAACAATACGAACACATAAACTACAAACAAAATGATGAAATTGGAGAATTGGTAACAGAGTATAACAAAATGGTGGATAAATTGCACGAAAACATTGAGCTTTTGGCAAAATCTGAGAGAGAAAGTGCTTGGCGAGATATGGCAAAACAAATTGCACACGAAATAAAAAATCCCCTAACACCAATGAAACTCAGTATCCAATTTCTATTGCGTGCCTGGGATAACGAGGACGAGAATTTTGGAGAGCGACTGGAAAAAGTTAGTAACACATTGATTGAAGAGATTGAAAATTTGCGTAAAATTGCAACTGAGTTTTCAGATTTTGCTAAAATGCCTAAATCACAAGACGAAAAAATTAATCTTGTAAACAAGATAGAAAACATTATACAGTTATATGAGAATACCGAAGATGTAAATATTATTGCAAATATAAATCAACTTACCGAAGTAAACATTATTGCTGATAGCAAACAGATGTCAAGAGTTCTTATTAACCTGATTAGGAATGCAATACAATCAATACCAACAGGCTTACAAGGAAAAATAACTGTTCATTTGAATGTGGAAAATAATCAAGCAAAAATAATGATTGAAGATAATGGTTCTGGAATTGAGGAAGAAATAAAACCAAAATTATTTACCCCAAGTTTTACTACAAAAACAAGTGGAATGGGACTTGGCTTACCAATGGTTAAAAATATTGTAACCAATGCAAAAGGTGAAATATGGTTTGAATCAGAACTTGGAAAAGGGACAACGTTTTATCTGCAATTCCCTGTCTATTAGCAAGTTTCATGTTTTAGTTCAGTAAGGTGATGTTTTTCAGAGTGGATTCATCAATAAATAAGTTAGAATGTTAGCTTTGGTTATTAAGGAGTGAAATAAATTTAATTTTATGTTTTGCAATAATAAATTACCTGCCAGACAGCTTTTTTTTTCAGATTTAAAATAATTCTGTCTTTAATATATTTTTATCGTATCTTTGTAATGTGAAAAACTCCAAAAAATTTATAAAACTTTAAAACCATGATAAAAATAGCAAATCCAATTTACGACGTAGTTTTTAAATATTTAATGTCTGACAACAAGATAGCAAAACTTATGCTTTCTACAATAATCGGCAAAGAAGTAGTTACTTTACAATTTAGAGATACGGAAAAACGAACAGACTTGGACAAGTCAATAAAATATCATCGTTTAGATTTTTCAGCAGAAATAATGGACAATAATAATAAAAAACAAATTGTAATTATTGAGCTTCAAAAAATCCGTCTTCCTGCTGATATTTTACGTTTTCGTAGGTATCTCGGAGAACAATATATGAGTAAAGAAAATACATATACTGGCACAAATGAAAAAGGCGACCCAGAAACAAAAGCAATGCCAATTATTAGTATTTATTTTCTTGGTTATAAGCTATATAAAACAAAAGCACCAGTAATAAAAATTAACAAAGAAATTATTGATATTGCAACAAATGAGAAAATAGAAGAAGCAAACGAATTTACTGAAAGTTTAACTCATGATAGTATTATTATTTCAATTCCATATTTAAAAGAAAGGCGTAGAAATGATATTGAAAAATTGCTTGCAATTTTCGATCAAAGTGATAAAGAAGCCAATGACAACCAAGTAATTAATTTAAACGAAGATGATTTTCCTGAAAAATACAGAGACGTAGTAAGACGACTTGTAAAAGCTAATTCAGAACCAGAAATTCGTCGTAAAATGGATATGGAAGATGACTTAATAGATGAGATCCGCAATAAAGATTTAGCAATTAAACGCCGAGATGATGAAATTGCTGAACATTATAAAAAACATTTAGAAACAGCAAAACTATTGAAACAATTAAAAGTTGATATTGAAACTATAATTGAAAAAACAGGACTTTCTTATGATGAAATAGAGAGAGTTTAATATTTGCTATTGTTACTATGTTTTGTGTAGATGGTGGTTTTTGAGCGTATAGAAAAAACACACCACACAAAAAATATAGGCACAATAGTAAGTTAACGACATGAAAAACATATCAAGCTCCTTACTTCCATCGCTTTGTGAAACTTGTAACATATTAATTATAGGCGTTTTTCACGAGTGCCAATTTCTGCGTTACTTTTGAAATTCTAAAATGTTCATTTACAAGGGTAAACTTCAATTCTAAAATTACAAAAAAGCCTTGAAATTGTCACCCGTGAAAAACGCCTAATTATATCTACAAAGCCAAACTTCTCTTTTACTTTTGCTAATTACCATAACACAACCTACTTCGGTTGTTTCGGTGGAAATTATTTGGAGGTAGTTTTGAAATAGATATGGATTTGCGTGATTGTAATTTTCTCCATAATAATATTTTTGCCCAGAAGCCCAAAATGCTACAACATTCTCAGGCTGTGTCTCTTCGCACCAATATACGTTCTCACCATAAGAAGAAGATACGTCTTTTTTTATTTGTGGTCTTTCAACAAGACTGTTAGCCCATTGTAATGCCGAACTTTCTAAACTCTCCGACCATGTAAGTTCGGGAGAACCCACAATTTTTCGGTAGCGATTGTGTTCGTTAAGTAATTCTGTTTTTATGGAATCATTTAATTTATTTTGTGCGGAGAGCGAATTGTTTGTCAAACTAATAATAAAAAAGAGCATAAATAAAATGTAGAAATATGAAAAATTCCACATTTTCATATTTCTACATTTTTTTATTTTTACATTTTCTAATTTCCACATTTTACTAAGGAATTATTGAAAAATAACGTTGTGTCCACTCCCGAGAAGTGTATTTTTGCCAAAATCAAGGCGGATACCAATTTTACAACTGGAGTTTACTCGTTGTAAATGAGGATTTTAAAATTTGTATCCAACGCCGAGTTTGGCAAAAAGATGCTTGTCGGAGGGGACTCAATGTTCTAATTTAGTTTTGTAGTTAATTATCGGTAGTTAGCTAATTAAAAACTAAAAACTCAACATAAAAACTACTTAATTATCCAATTCTATAAGTTCAAATGGAATTTCTATTATTTCGGAATAGTCTTCACCAGCAATAAGTAGTTCCTCGTCGTCTTCGTAGTAATACCATTTTATTGATACATCAAAGCCTTTATTTTTAAGTCTTTCCAATTGTTGCATCACTTTTAATATCGCTTTTGACGAAGCAGTGTTATAGTAAGAAAGTTTAAACTCAAATATTGTTTTTTCGTTTGGTTTAAGAGAGTAATCGTCTATCCAATTGATAATTGGTTCATAAAAACCAATTGCATCTTCGGGACATGCTTTACCAGTCATCTCAAAAATATTTTTTTTAGCATCTAAAATAATGCCTGGAGTGTATCCTACTTCTTCTATGTGTATTCGTTTCATTTTCGTTATTTTTATCTTACAAAAACTATTTTGTTTTCCACAGATTGCTCTGCGTTAAAACTATAGTCTTCTTTGTTGAAGTTTTTTAGGTCTTCTATTTTTGTAATTTTATTTTTTATAATATATTGACTCATCAGTCCTCTTGCTCGTTTGGCATAAAAACTTACTACTCTATAATTTCCATTTTTGTATTGCATAAATACTGGTTTATAGATAGTTCCATTTATAGTTTTTGGATTTATAGCTTTAGAATATTCGTTGGAGGCAAGATTTAGTAAAATTTCGGTATTTTGTTCTGCTAGAGTTTTATTTATTTGTTCTGTTATTTTTTCTCCCCAAAAATGATATAAATTTTTGCCTTTGCTAGTAATTAATTTTGCTCCCATAGGAAGCCTGTATGGCTGAATTAAATCCAATGGGCGAAGCACTCCATACAGACCCGAAATAATTCGTAATGTTTTTTGTGCATATTCAATATCGTTAAGAGTAAATTCATTAATATTCAAACCTTTGTAAACATCTCCAGAATAAGTAAAACCTGCTTGCCGTGCATTTTCTGGCTTAAAAGGTGTATTCCAATTTTTGTATCTTTCTAAGTTTAGCTCCGAAAGACCATAACTTATATTCATTAATTTAGTAATATCGGCAATTTTACATTTTTTGAGTTTGTCCATAAGTAAAATAGAGCCAGGTAACAAACTGGGCATAGAATAGTCATCTGTTTTAGGTTTGCTTTCTAAATCTAATTTTTTTGCTGCCGAAATAATTATTAGCATGATTTGTTCGTTTATTGGTTTATTCGTTTATTGGTTTATAGTTATTTGTCAATTTCATAACTTCCTAAAAACCTAACACCTAACTTACTAAAGGTCTTCATTTCTTGATTTGTGATGTCCGCCATGAAAAACATTACCTATTCTATAATTAATAAATAAGGCAACAAAGAATCGGTGATTTGGAGTTTCTGCCATAATATCTAATTTTTTTAGATACGCATAGCTATTAATTCCTATTTCTAACGCACTTAATTGTTTTTCATACTTACTATGTTCAAAACTTATGCCAATTTTAAAATATAAACCTGGATTTATTGTTGTTTCTGCTATTCCTCTTGTAAATGGTTTTCTATCTAATATTGTTCCGTGTTGATGACTTGCTTCAAATTTTTCTGTTCGTCTTACTCCATTGTCATCTACGAGGTAGTATATTGGTTTTAAAAATGCTAAGGAAGCACCTGTAAATGTTATTAGTCTTATTTCTACACTGTTTTTATCTGCTTTTTTATAAAGAGTTTTTTGTTTGCCTATTCCTCCTCTTAGGTCAAAGCAATAATTTTTTTTTCCATAAACATATCTTTTTGTAGCTTCGCTATAAATAAATTGTTTTGTTTCTTTAATATGTTTTATTGTATTGAATTCTATTTCCCAAAGATTTTTATTTTTAGGATTAACAAATTTTCCTCGTCTATAATTTACAGACCAGCCGTTTGTATTTAATCGCAAACCAACAGAAGCTTCATTTCTGAAAAATATTTTATCTTTATCTGCTAATTCACCTTGCGAGAATACTATTGAGATAGAAAATATTATTATTAATATTGATAATATTGATTTTTTCATAGAAAAGTAAAAAGTAAGTAATGAACAATTAATAACGAACAATGACTAATTTTGCGGACGCTTGAAATACAGGGGCTCACATTGAAAAGTTGAGGAGACAGTAATTACGAACCGTATCAAAAAGTTAGAAATTATTCTAAATTTTACAACCCGTACAATGATAAGGGCTTAGTCCTGTTATCTTAATTATCAGAGTTGTTAATAAAATCCATTATTATGTGATTAATTTCAAACTCTTCAATTTTAGTTGTCTTAATATTCTTCCTAATATGATGACTATCAAAGGTATTATAATCATTAATTGTTTCTATAATGATTTTTTCTTTTGTTAATTTTCCAATCTCTTTTGTTGAATAAATATCCTCAATTTCTTCAACAAGTTTTTTAGTTAAAGAATTTTGTGTTTCAGATACAACAAACCCAATCACTCCCCCAAAGTTTTGATTTGTAGAATATTTATCTATAAAATACCGATACATTCCGCCATCTGTTTTACTCTCTGTATCAACAAGCACATATTCTCTGATGGATTTTGCTAATGACATACTTTTTGTTTTCCCAAGATTTTTACATTCAAAAGGAAAATATGTTTTTGTAAAGTTCCAAAAACTGTGTTGAAATTTAATATCATAAAACCCTTCTCTGCGTCCTTCTGAACCTACTTCAATATTAACAATAAAGCCTGCATTTAGAAATTTTGTATTTTTTCTAAACCATTTTTTTATATGTTTTTTAATAGCCGTTTCTATTTCGGCTCTTGGTTTTTTGTTTTCTTCATTTATTATTTTTTGTATTATCTTATTATCAGTTTCTTTGAAATAAGTTGAGAGGTAAGATAAAATATGTTTTTTCCAAATTTGGTCATCAATTTCACGAAAAACAGGATTAATTTTCGGCAAATCAGATGCTTCTGTTATAATGTATTTTTTCATCTGATTAGTTTTTTTGTTCCCTTTATTTTGTTTAATATTTCTTGTCCATCTTCAAAAGCCCTTGTTATTGTCCAACTGTGATATGAATTATTTTTAACAATATAAATGCTATTTTCTCCATATATTTTTTCTCGCATTGTAAGAAACTTCTCGTTTGTGGTTTCCAGTATTTCATTTATTTTATATTGAAGCGTTTTTCTTCCTGAGGGGTTATTTTCTCTTGCATCATCAAAATAAATTGCAGTTATAGTTAATCCGAAAGGTAAATTTACTCCTTGATAATAATCTATTTGAGGTTTATTTTCAAAAAACAATTCAATTGATTGTTGTAAGGCAGTTTTATAGTTTTCTAAATCCTGCTCTTCAACTTTACGCTTTGGACTATAAAAATTTTTAATACGGTTTATTTCTAAAATATTTAGTTCATATAAATCGTAAATTAATTCGTTTAAATTTTCTTTATTTTCTTCATATTTTAATTTTCCTAATGTAAGTTGTTCACTAATTTTAGATATTTCTATAACTAAACTTTTGTCAAATTCCTTGGGGATTGGAATGTTTTTTATAGCTTTCGTATCCAAATTAGCAAAGTTATCATCAACTCTTTTTCTGTGTTTTTGGGTTAAATAATAATTCACTAAATCTGAATTTAATATTGCGGTAAATAGAAAATAATAATCTTCGTTTTGTAGTTTTATACCGTAAATTAAATTTGAAAAAATTAAATTATTTTTCACAAAACAAGCTTCTATTCTTTTTCCAAATCTATTAAAAATTATGTTTTTTCCTTTGTAAATAAATGGATTTCTTGGTCTTTGAAAGTTGCTTTTGTTTATATCTTTTTCATTCATATATCCATCAATCTCACTTATAAAGAAAAAAGAAATTTTATTTTCTGGTTGATAAATGTATGGAATGTTGTAATAGTCAGTCTTATTTGAACCTAAGTATTTTTCTTTTGCAAAATCTATATGTTTGCTTAATTTTTCTTTTTTTGTTAAGTTACTGTAATCTATGTTTTTTACTTCCAAGTATATTTTAAGTTCGTTGTTTGAAATACGTTTTATTCCTTCAAAGCTATTGTAATTTTTATCTTTCAATAAAAACTCTTCTAATTTATTTTGGTTAGATAATTTATTAATTAATTTAAAATCAAATTCATTTCCTATTAAGTAGTCTCGCAAAATTATTTTACCTGATAAAATATCCTTTTGTTTAATTTCTATTTTTTTATCCTTCTGTATAATAAGTAAATCAAAAGTCTCTGAAAAAATTCCCATCTCAACAGGATAGTAATTTATTGTATTATCTTTCGGTTGATTATTAAAAATCGTAACAACCACGCTTTCAGTAGCCTTTCTGAAAAGAATGTCTTTAATACGAGAAAGTTCATAGAACTCTTCTATTTGATAATGAGTAAAAAAGAAATTTCTAAATTTTGATGATTTTTCATTGTAGAAATTTGAACTATTTTGTATAAAACCAAATCTTGTTTTGGGCTTAGTCCAGTCTTTAATTTTTAGCATAAATGCTTGCGAAATTTGATTATCGCCAATAATATTTTCTGCTTTTATTTCGACTTTTTTTATATCTAACTTATGTTCTTTTAAAAAGTTTGTTTCTTTAATGTTTTTTTCATTAATTTTAAAGAATGGTGGATTGCCAACTATATAATCAAATGTTTTATCTGTATGTGCTTTCTCTTCTGTATCCAAAGCATTTTGTTCAATTATATTGCCTGAAAAATCGTAAGGAAAAATAGGTTCTTTTGAATTCTTTTCAAGTTTATGTTTTATATATTTCTTTATATCATCTGGTTGAATGTCTTTTAGTATTTCAAGGTATAAAGAGAAAATGGATAATCGCCAAGCAATATTTTTCAACTCTATTCCAAAAATATAGTTGTTTATTATTTTGTTTTTATGTTCAATTATGTCAAAAACATTATTTGTTTTAACAGGTTTGAATGATAGAAGTTTGCGAAAAGCCAATACTAAAAACATACCTGAACCACAAGAAGGGTCAAGCACAGAACCAAGTTTTTTAATCGTCTCATCTACAATTAGGTGTGCAAGTTTGTCGGGTGTGTAAAAGATTCCTTCATTAACTTGATTTTTTTCTAAAAAAACTTCGTAAATATGACTTATAAATTCAATTGGAATTACGTCAAACC
Organism: Bacteroidales bacterium; assembly: GCA_029932195.1. Lineage (GTDB taxonomy): Bacteria > Bacteroidota > Bacteroidia > Bacteroidales > JAOZQN01 > JAOZQN01. The sequence goes on from JAOZQN010000009.1 coordinate 23,166, forward strand.
GAAAATCAAATAAAGATAATTGTTTTGTTTCCCAGTTTTGTTGTCTAATAGCTTGATAAATAAAATCTAATACATTATCTGTTAAAAATTTTGTTTTTATATCAGGATTTTTAAATAATACTGCATTAAATAACTTATTAATTATATCAAATAATTTATTAATATTTGTATAATCGTGGTCGGCAAGAAGTCTTTTGTAGCCGAAGTCTCTATCGTTTTTTTCAAAGCGGTTTTCGAAATGATAATTATAGAAAAACGAATTAATAATATGCTTATCTTCAAGAAATTTGATAAATAGTGTTCTGTCGATTAATGCTTGAACAATTTCATCAAGTTTAAGTTCTGTGATTTCTGCATCTAATTCTTTTTTTAATTCATTGTGTAATTTATTTTTAAGTTGTTTTAATTGTTCTACAAGTTTCTTATCAATTCGAGTTGTTTTTTTTACTGTATCTAAAAAATTATTATATTTTAGCCAAAAAGCACCAGAATTAAAGCTCCATCTATTTATGTTTTTTAATGTTTTTTTATCGTTTCCACTAAAACTTGCAATTTTTACTTGTTCTTCACGAGGATTTGTTTTTGCATAATAAAGGCTTGCTATTAATTTTGTTTCAGGCTTTTCGGCTATAAAGTATAAATCAAATTTACTTTCATTCCAAATATGTCTTCTTACTTCAAATAAATTTTCATCAGACAGCGGTATTGTTATTACATAGAATGAAGAATTTGTTTGCTCGTGACTGTTAAAAACAAACACTTTATCTTTTAATTTTTGAGTTAGGTCGTTGTTTTCTGATATAACAATTTTACATGGTTTTATATCGGAAGTATATGATCCGAATGTAAAATCTGTATTATCAAAAAAATTATTCATTATTGGATTTGTTAATTTGTGAAAAAATTCAATTTACAAAGTTACTAAATATTTTTATAATTTCATTATCAAAGTTTTTTTTAATTGCCCTTATCGCACAAATCATTGTGAGCTGTGCGGGTTGTAAAGTTACTCGTTTTTTTTTAATTATAGATTAACTTACAAACAGTAAGGATAATAGCTTTAAGAAATATAAAAAGGAAACTAAATGTTTTACATTATCCTCCTCAATTTTTCAAAGTGAGCCAATACAGGCTATACAAAATATAGAAGTTTATTTTTTATTTGTTCAGCTACTTATTGTATAAATTTATCGAAATAAATTAGAATGTATTTTTTTACAAAAATAAAAAAAAAACGCAAAATAAAAAAGATTAGACTTCAAAAATAAAATCGTCTTCGTTTGTTTTGCGTTTATGCTATTATTCTATTGCTATATTAAATTAGTTTTTCAATCTAATTTACTTGCATATCTGTTGTTATTTCTACTGAGCTATATGCTGGACATGGTGGCTTTGTAGAGCGACAAGAGCTTGCTAATATTCCTAATGTTAATAGAAATACGAAAATTATTGCTGTTTTTTTCATAATATTTTGGTTGTTTTTGGTTTTTTTAAAAGGTTTTATTTTAATGATAACGTTTTTTATTCCATTTTTATTTTACAAATTCTTAATTTTATATTGGAATATAATTAGTAAATAGAGTTATTTAAGTAATGAATAATTAATAATGAACAATGAATAATTTTGTGGACACCTGAAAAACAGGAATATACAAAATATAAAAGTATCGTTTTTATTTGTTCAGTTAAGTAGATGGACAAATAAAAACGATGTTTTTTATTTTGTAATATGCTTGTTGTCAAGCGAAAGCTAATTAAAAAATAAACACTTAAAACTAAGCACTTAACTTACTTATGTCTCAAATAATTTTTATACTCAATTAGGTTAAAATCTTTACTTTTTCTAATCAAATAATAACCTAAAACAAATAAACCTTTTTTAGTATAATAGCTTATAAGTAGTTAACCATATATAAACGCCACTTTTTAAGGTCAATTTTAGCATTATGCTTCGTTAAAAAAGATTACCATATAAGCAATATGCAAATATTTTTTGCCTTGCCTAATACAAAAATAGCCTCTTAAAAAGTGTCATTTATATATGATTACCTACTTAATTTAGGCGAAAGCTGACTAAAAACTCAACACTAAAACTAAAAATTTATTTATGACTTCCCTTTTTTTATAAACATTTCTTCAATTTGTGTTTTGTATTTTTCTGAAAGAAATCGGCGTTTCTTTTTTAGCGTTGGCGAAAGCTCGCCTGTTGCAGGTGTCCATTCTTGGCATACGAGCGAAAATGCTGCAAGTCTTTCTACTTGCCCAAGTTTTTTGTTTAAGGTTAGAATTTCTTTCTGATACCTTTTTATTACTTCTGGCTTTTTCACTAAATCTTTGTTGTCTCTAAATATTATTTTATTTTCCGAAGCCCAATTATGTAAAATCTCAAAATTAGGAGTTATTACTGCTCCTGGGAACTTCTCATTTTGTCCAACAACCATCATTTGTTCAATAAATAACGATTCTTTAAAAATATTTTCTATCACCTGCGGTGCAATATATTTTCCTGTGGACAGTTTGAAAATTTCTTTTTTACGGTCAGTTATTTTCAGAAACCGTCCTTCTTCCAATACTCCCACGTCTCCTGTATGAAACCAGCCGTCTTCATCAATAACTTCGTCTGTAAGTTTTTTATTTTTAAAATAGCCCATCATTAAATTTGGACCTTTGAATAAAATTTCACCATCTTCGGCTATTTTAATTTCTTGTTCTTCTCCAATTTTTATGCCAACTGTTCCTATTTTAATATTTGGTTTTGCTCTATTGAATGTAATTACTGGAGCAGTTTCGGTTAATCCGTATCCTTCACGGATAGGCATTCCTGCTGCCCAAAAGATTTTTGCCAGTCGTGGTTGCAGTGCTGCGCCTCCCGAAATTACAAATTTAACATTGCCACCAAGAGCTTTTCGCCACTGATTAAAAATTAGATTACTGGCAATTGCAAGCTTGGTTTTATAGATTACATTTTTGCCATAAAGTTCGTAATCCACAGCAAGGTCGTTTGCCCAGAAAAAAAGTTTCTTTTTTACTCCGTCTAATTGTTTACCTTTGTTCATTATTTTATCATAAACTCGTTCAATAATTCGGGGAACGGTAGCAAAAGCATCTGGTTTTATATCTTGCATATTTTCGCCAAGTTTTTGAAATCCTTCGGCATAATAAGTGCTTACTCCAAGATAGCTATATATATAATTTACAACACGTTCTAATACATGACAAAGTGGCAGAAAACTCAATGCTTTATGTTCCGGACCGAGTTCAATAATTTTGTGTGCATTTTCGCATTGATACATAAAATTTCGGTGCGAAAGCATTACACCCTTCGGATTGTTTGTTGTTCCTGAAGTATAGATTATTGTTGCTAAATCATCTTCTTTTATTGAACCTTTAATTGCTTCAAGTTTCTTTTTTAGTTTGTCGTCTGCCGATTTTTTGCCAAGTTCAGAAATTTCTTTCCAATTTTTTGCACCTTCTACTTCATCTATTGTATAAATACTTTTTATCCTTTTAATTTTGTCTGCAATTGGTTTTATTTTTTTATACAAAAAATTATCCGAAACAATAACCATAGAGGCTTCGCAATGGTCTAAAATATATTCAAATTCTTCTTCTGTAATTGTCGGATAAACAGGAGTATGTATTAGTCCTGTCATACTCACTCCCATGTCAATAAAATTCCATTCTGGTCTGTTATTTGAAATTGTGGCAATTTTATCACCTTTTTTTATTTTCATTTTTAACAACCCGTAGGCAAAATTTGTCGCATGTTCTTTATATTGTGTCGCACTATATTTTATCCATTTTCCGTTTTCTTTGCCCGAAAGCATATCATCTTTATTTCCATAATTGGCTATTCCGTGGTCTAATAAGTCAAAAATTCTTGTTGGTTTCATAAAAGTTGGTTAAAAGTTGTAAAGTAGAAAGTTAGAAATGGTAAATGTTTTTTTAAGACTGTAAAATTAGACTATTTTATCTTTATTTCCAAAATTGATAAATAAAAATTTGTTTTTTCTTTAAAATAAAGAGTAAATCTTGCTCTATTCTTGCATCATCTGACTCCTTAATTGGTAGTTTTAGTTTGTAAACATTCTTTTTTTTGCTATTGTAAATAACTATTTGAGAAGTTTTTTTATCAAAAAAAGAAATATTATTTTCTTTTATTTGTGCATTTCTAATTTCTTTGATAGGAATAAAATTCTCTTCAAAAAAGAAATTATTTAATACCACAATTCCTGTATCTGGATAATTCAGATACAATTTATTATTGTCCTCTTGAATAAAATTTGGTTGAAAATTATTATTGAAAAAATCTATTTTAATTTGATTCTTTTCATTATTTGAAATATAAAAAACATTATATTCGGTATTGTCATAAATATAAAAACCTCCTCGTAAAGAATTACAAACAAGTTGTGGAGAATAAATATCATGATTATACAAAAATATATTATTTATTTTATTCAAAGTTTGGTTTAAAAAAATAATATTATTAGACGTTTCTATAAAAAGCATTATTTTCAGAGGATTACTAATGTCTATACTTGTAATTTTGTAATTGTTTTCGGTAGAAAAACTATTTAAAAAAGCTCCTTCATTATTATATTTTTTTAATTCATTATTGTTTATTACATAAATATTTCCTTGTTTGTCTGTTTTGAAATTATTAGCATCAATAATAAACCTTGTAATAAGTTTGAACGAAAGCGAGTCTTGCTGTGCAAAAACAAAAGTCGCAGATAAAATAGTAATAATTAAATAGATAAGAATTTTTTTCATATTATTTGTAATAAAATTGCCCGAAATATAATATTTATTATTAGTTTTGAAGTTCATATTCTAAAAAAATTGCCTATATTTTTTTTTACCTAACAAATAAATCAATAACTAAATATAAAGCTAAATAGTTGTTATAGATTAAAAAATCTACACAATTTATAATTTGGAAATTTGAAAAATATTCCAATCTAACTTTATTAAACGATTAGTTTTAAGGCGGTAGCCAATTAAAAACTCAATATTTAAAATAAAAAACTACCATAATTAACTTGTTTTGAAAAAAAAATTTTTTGCAAATTTAATACTTTTAATTTCTCTAAATTTACTCGTGAAACCATTTTGGGTTTTGGGAGTGGATAGGACTGTGCAAAACGTTGTGGGCACAGAAGATTACGGATTTTATCTTGCCTTATTTAACTTCTCGTTAATTTTAAATATAATTTTAGATTTTGGGCTAACCAATTACAATAACCGTAATATTGCTCAACATAAACAATTATTAACAAAATATTTTTCAAATATTGTTGTTCTAAAATTGCTATTGTCAGTGTTTTACATGATAATAGCAATTTTTATAGGACTACTGATTGGCTATTCTTGGGAGCAATTCAAAATTCTTCTGTTTTTGATATTTAATCAATTTTTACTCTCTTTTATTTTATATTTACGCTCTAATATCTCTGGTTTGCTTATGTTTAAGACAGATAGTTTAATATCCGTTTTAGACCGTTTTTTAATGATAGGAATTGTTAGTGTTTTATTGTGGACAAATATTACTGACGAAAAATTTAAAATAGAATGGTTTGTATATTCACAAACTGCAGCTTATTTTATTACCGCTATTGTTGCATTTTTTGTTGTTTTGCCAAAGATAAAATATCTGAAACTTAAATTTGATAAAGCATTGTTGTTCTTAATTTTAAGAGAGACGTTTCCTTTTGCTTTGCTCGTGTTTTTGATGTCGTTTTACAATCGTTTTGATGCTGTTTTAATAGAACGATTACTTCACGATGGAAATTATCAAGTGGGAATTTATGGACAATCTTTTCGTCTTTTAGATGCGAGCTCACAGTTTGCATTGCTTTTTGCAGTGCTTTTGCTCCCTATTTTTGCAAAGATGTTAAAAAATAAAGAATCTGTAAATGAGTTGGTTAATTTTTCGTATTTGCTAATTTTAACTCCAGGACTTATCCTTGTTATAGTCTCAATATTTTTTAGAGTAGAAATAATGAATCTATTATACGACGACTTATCGCCAGATTCTTACACAATTTTTGCAATATTAATATCTGCATTTTTGCCCATTGCAACCACCTATATCTTTGGAACTCTGCTTACTGCAAATGGTAGTCTAAAACAATTAAATATTATGGCTGCTGTTGGTGTGGTGATAAATTTGAGTTTAAATTTTATGCTTATTCCTATTTTTGGGGCAAAAGGTGCAGCAATTACAAGTATTGTTACTCAAACTTTTACAGCTATAACTCAAATTTTTATTGCCAAGCATTTCTTTAAACTAAAAATAATGAAAATGCAACTTCTTTCCATAATTACATTTATTGTTGTTTTTATAAGCTTTGTCTATCTTATCCACGAAAATATTGATAATTGGCTAATAGCTATGCCTTTATCAATTGTTATTGGAATTATTCTTGGTTTTGTATTTAGATTATTAAATTTAAAAACTTTTTATCAAATATTAAAAAGCAAATAAGTGTATTAATACTTGAATTATAGGATATTACTTGTAAAATACTATAAAACAAGTGAAAAAACATTTATAAATAGGCTTTAAAAGTTAAGTTTTTACTTTAAAATGCTAAAATATTGATAATCAAGACAGTAAAAAACAACAACAAAAACATGTTCTACAACATGTTTTTATATGTTTTTCAGCGATTTTGTGTTTTTTAAAATGCACGTTTTCAGTAGATTAACTCCTTTTAAAATATTCTAAGTCTAAAAATATCCCACCTTCTTAATTTCAGCACAACTCACTGTGTATCAATAGTTTAAATTGCTCAAAACCTTTTTTATTTTCATTTTAAAAGCATGGACTACAATAAGTAAAACGAGCTTTGCTTTTGTTGTTTTTTCTTATTTGCTAATAATCAGAATATTAGCTTTTTTTATTTGCTATTGCATAATATAAAAATAGTTCGTTTATTTGCAGAGTATTAATGACTTACAAGTTATTTTTCTTTTTTGCACACATCTTATTATATGTGTGCGTGCATAAAGACTCTTTTCACAAATTTAATATAACCAGAAAAGGGAAACTTGAAAGTAACAACTTGTTATGAAAACAAAAGTAATAAATAAAAAGCAATTTGGTATTGACACCCAAAGAACCAAAGTTCTTTTGATTGGTGTTTCGGAATATATTGAAGATGAGTCGATTATCAATATTCCTAATATCAAACAGAACATTAAACTACTTAAAGAAGTTTTGCTTGACGAAAATATTATGGGAATTCCCAAAGAGAATATTACTGTTTCGCTTAATAATACTAAAAAAATTATTGAACGTAAACTTATAAAATTGTCAAGAGAAGCGGAAGACGAAAATTATACTTTGTTGGTATATTATAGTGGACACGGTATTTTAAGTTCAGAAAATTTTAAATTATACCTTACTTCTAAGGAGTCGTCAAAAACTTACTTGGAGTCGGATAGTATTAATATTGACCGATTTAGAGAAATTATTGCTAATTCGAGAGCGTCAAGTAAGGTTGTAATTCTTGATGCCTGTCATAGTGGTCAGATTCATAATGCCATGAACAATTTTACGTCTTCTATTAATAGTGAGATTAAAAAATTTAAGGGAACTTACATTATGACTTCTGCGTCGGAAGACAAACCATCACTTTTTCCTCACAAAAATACAAATAAGCCAACTTATTTTACGGCAAAATTAATTGATGTGTTGAAAAATGGTGTTGATAACAATAAACCTTATATATCTATACGTGATATATTTAACGAAATTTATAATTGTTTTAAAAAGCAAGAAGGCTTGCCTTTGCCACAGCAATCTATTTTTAAAGATGCCGATAGCATTTTGATTTCTAAAAATGTGAAATTCACAGGAATAGAATCAACAGAAGAGCATTTCTCTTATGTAAACATGCGTAACGCAATGATTAATAAGCTTCAAGATAATTCTAATTTCATGTTAGAAAGAAAGGATTTCAGTTTTAAGAAGTATATAATTATACCTATTGCAGTTGTTTCGTTGATTTCGGTTACAACTTTTGGAGTTGTAATAATTAGCACTAATCATAATAACCCAAAATCTATAATAATTAGAACTGTTTCGGAAACGGATACTATTTTGAATAAAAAAGATTTTGTTATTCCAATTAATAAAGATGCTTATAGACTTGTAAAAGAAGCAAATAAATTGTATGCACGAGGTGAAACTCATTATAACGATGCTTTGCGATTTTACATAAAAGCTAATAAATTATTGGACGGAAGTGATAAAAATATCAAAAATAAAATTTCTAAATTAAGAAAAGAAATTAATGATATTTATAACAAATATATGAATCATGCTGATATTTATTCACATGCTGATGATGCCAGTGTAGAGGAATTAGAGGCTTTAAATAATGCTCTTATTATGAAGCCAAATAATTCCACTGCTCGGAATAGAATTAAGAAAATAAAATTACAATAAAATTTTATATGTTTTAAATAAAAAAATGGTTTACACTTGAATATTTAGTGTAAACCTTTTTTTCACAAAGGACTGTTGATTATCATTTTCGTTGGCTTTTTCAGCACAATGTAAGCACTTAATCAATGTTCAAATTATCGCACAATTGATAATTTTTGCACCATGAAAAAAGATAATTAAATTCAAGAAAATGATATGGTTTTTCTTTTTTATCACGTTGAGTTATTATAATTTTATATTTGCAAATATAAAAAAAAGCAAATATAAATTAATTTATTTGCTTTTTTTTAGTTTAATTGCATTCACAGACTTTCTTTACTGCCCCCTCAAAATCTTTACCATAATAATAACCTAATGCTACATTTGAATACCACCCGACAGGGTTTGTCCCCATGCTTGAGGCATCTTTCATTGCTTGTGAATAATAAAATAAATGTGTTGTATATCCATTTCCACAAATAATTTTATGTGCAGGAGTTTTGTATCCTTGAATAGTTTTTGTATAGTCATTTTCAATTATTTTTTCAAGGCAAGGTGTTTGTTGCACTTCTGTATTGCTTTCATTATTTGTATTTGAATTGTTATCCGAGTCTGAATAAGAAGAACCATCGGAACTGCCAAGCGAATATAGTAGGGATAAACCATAAAGAATCGTTTCTGCTGTTGAAGTTGTTCCTTGATTATTATTGCTTGTTTCTGTAACATTAGTATCTTGCTCTTTATTTTTTTTAGTAATAAATAAAAATGTCATACAACCTTCTTCTTTATCTTTATTAATAAAACTGATATAATAATTTTTATTTTCTCGTGGAACAATATCAAAATAATCTAAATTATATCCATTGTAATTAGTGCTACCTAAAACTACACCCATAGAGTCTTTTAATATTAAATCTACATTTTTTATATCTGTCGGTAATGCAAATCTGTAATGTGCCCCTTTATTTAATATTATTTTAATACTATCTTCTTCTAATAAATCAAATGCTTTTAAAAAAATTGCGTTATCAATATTCATGTTACTTTTATCAAATATTGAAGCTGAACAATCACAACCACAAGATGCAATAAAAACACCTAAACGACCATCTAAGTTATTGCTATTTGTATTTTTTATTCTATATCGTTCTGTTTTTAGTGGTCTAAACAGAAAACCACGAGAATTTATTTTACTATTAAAAGTATTTGGGGCAACAATTGTATGATATTTGTTTGCAATTACGATTTCATTCAAATTAAAATCTTTATTTGTAGATGAAAAAAGATATACAATATTTGAATCAAGTTTTATTACCTCTTCTTCTCTCCCTAAATCAAATGAATTTAAGTATTTTAACTTTTCATTAACAGGATAGTTATATCCATCTATTTCTTGTTGTGCAAACAAATTAAAAAACGATAATGTAAAAATAATAATAATTAATAAATTTTTCATGATAAATAAATATTAATTTGCCTCCATCTCCCCCAAAAGCGTTAGTAAAATTTGGATATAAAAAAGCGTGGGAACTGTAACTTATCCGTAATTGAGGTTCTACCAAAAACCCTACACACAAACAAGAACAACCCACGCCAGAGGCGTAGGCATTCGTCTTATTTCTTGTGTGTATAAAAAATTGGTAGATTTCAATTACAAGAAAAAAGCTAAACGCTTTTTATTTTAATATTTAATTTTTTATATAAGCCAGTTATCAATTTTTAAGTTAAAAAATTCTTTAATTTTCATATAGTGTTTTGTATTATTTGTAACAATTGACAAGTCGTTTTCAATTGCAGTTGTTGCAATAAGTAAATCAAATTCTCCTGTTGGAAAACCTGTATTACGTAATTTTACATATATTTCGCTTGCCTTGTTATAAATATTTTTTGTAAGTGGTATAACTTCAATCATTTCAATAAGTTTTAAAAAAAGTTCTAATTTTTTTGTTGACTTATTATTTTTATATCCACGCAAACATTCATAATATGTTAATTCGCTAATTTTAAGTTGTCCAAATTCTTGTTGATATTCTTTACTCTTTTCTATTACATTTTTATTATTTTTAAGAATAAATATTAGTATATCAGTATCAATCAAAGATAAATTTCCTTGTATTTTGTTGCTTTCGGTCATTTAAAATAGTATTAATGTTTAATTCAGGTTCTTCAATAGAAGAGTATTGATTAATTAATTTGTAAAAATTTAAAGTGCTGTCTATTTTCTCTTCTTTTTCTGGTATGAATAAAATTACTTCTACTTCTTTACTATACAAATTTCTCATGATTTTAGGAATATTTATTTTTCCTAAATCATTAATTTGTGTAGTAAATCTGTAAGCTAATTGATTATTTAAGTTATGTTCCATCTTTATATTTTTATTTCTAAATTTTTCTATTATTTAACTGAAGTTTCTGACTTTCTAAATCGGTGATAATAAAATTGTTAGAAA
>JAOZQN010000210.1 GCA_029932195.1 Bacteroidales bacterium
TTTAATTTTTTAACTTTTTGATATTTAAGATGTTATAAACTCCGAAACTTCAGTTGATAAAGATATTGAAAGTCTTAATAATGTTATCAAAAAAAATAATGGTTATTTATGGTTGAGATACAGAAGTTTAGATATTACTGGTGATGTTTCAATTCTTGAAGATGCTATTTTACGAATGGATACAACTACAATGGATTGTTCGGGGGCGAATAAAATTTTCACAATGTCGGCTTCGTCTCGTGCATATATCTATACGCCAGAAACTGTTGGTGCAAGAACTGGTTTAATTGCATTTCCAACAAATTTTGCAACTTACAACCTTGATGTAAACAGCACTGTTTATTTGAGAGGAACTGATGATCAAATTATTCATTCTGCACCAATTTATGGAAATTTATATCTTTACACAAATGCAGAAATTGACCAAACATTAAACGGAAATCTCGATGTAAACGGCGATTTTAGAATGTATTACGACGACCCAACTCTAAAAGATGCTGGTTTTGATATAAATATTGCCGGAGATTATATTGATATCCGAACCTACGCCCCAACCGTAGGAACTACAATAACTTACGACGGTGCAGACCAAAGAATCGTTGATGCCGCACACGGAACTACCGTTTTTGATATGGCAAATGTAGTTTTTGCTGGTTCAGGGCAAAAATCATTGTATAATGGAGGCGACGACTGGTATAAAGTTACTGAAAATCTGACAATTAATTCTGGTGTAACAGTTTATCTGCCTCGTAAATTAGAATTTTCTGGTTCAAACTGGACTAACAATGGAATTTTTAATCACACAGGTTATATAGTTTATTTTACAGGAACAACCGCACAAACAATTGATCCCGGAGTAGAAAACGATTTTTATGCAACTATTTTTAACGGAGGAGGAACTAAAACCTTTGTAAACAATGGTATTGATGCAAATAATGGAGTTTTTGAAATTGCCACTGGCACAACTGTAAACATGGGAACTTTAACTCATAATCTTGCAACAGAAAGAGTTACAAAAAATGGAACTTGGACAACCACAAATTGCAATCTAATTTTTGATAGAAACGGAACTCAATATATTATTTCGCTTACTGCCAAAGATTTAACTATGCGAAAATACGATCAATGGAATCGATATCGTTATTTGGAAGGAAATATTAATATTGATGATTTGAATATTGAAGAAGGAACACAACTTCGCTGTTCGCAAAATGGAGAAACTTCAACTCCGACTTATAATATTACTATTTTCGGAAATTTCATAAACGACGGATATTTTTATTCTTTTGGAAATACTGTAAAATTTGAAAGCGACAATACCGACCCAAAAACGATAAAACAAGGTGATGGATATTTTGATAATGTTACTTTTAATCAAAATATGCTTTCGCAAAGCACAAGAACATATACACTTACCGAGCAAACTAATTTCTACGAAGACCTAACAATAGGACTAAATGCAACTTTAAATCTCAACGGGCAAATTCTCCGACTTGGAAACAACGACCCCAACGACCCTGTTACTCCGCAAGAAGAAGAGCATCTTATTGAAGCAGGAGGAACATTAAGTATTAACGAAGGAGCAAGCCTACAATTTTCGGGTTACGACACAGGAAATCCAAAACTTGATGTTGAAGGAACTCTTAAAATTGTTGGCATAAGTGGAAACAATGCAAACATAAAAATGCGAGAATTTTACAATAATAACGACCATCGCATCGACATAAATATTACTACTGGAACTATTCACGCACAATATTATTTAATTCAGCATTTAAAACTTGAAGGTCTTGATGTGCAGGCTGGTGCAACTATTGATGCTACAAATAATTTTTCAAATGGAACTTGGTCAGATTTATACACGGGAGGTGGCACATATTTTACTTGCAACACCGACAATCTTGGTGCAGGAACTATTGATAATGTTACTTTTAATTATAGTGGAACGCCAACCGCAGGAACTCATTTTAATGTAAAAAGAGACGGAAGTCTAACCACAGTTATAACTTTTGGAGGTTCGGCAAGCGGACTTCTTTCAAGCTCAACCTACGAAGACGATCCAACTGGTGAAAATAATACCGGCACAAGTAAAATTGAGTGGCCTCCCGTTTCGGAAGTTAATTGGGTAGGAACAGTTGATACTGATTGGTTTACACCAAACAACTGGTCTCCTGCAACCGTGCCTACAAATCTTATTGATGCAATAATTCCTTTGCGTGCTAATAATCCTAAAATTAATGGAGCTAATGCTGATTGTAAAACCATTCAAATTACCGACGGATTTCTTACTCTTGAAAATGGTTTTGACCTAACAGTAGCCGAAGATGTTTACGTAGGAACAGGCACAAGTATTGGTATTCTTGCCGTTGATGACCCAAGTTCAGACATTACAGTTTCTGGAAATTGGACAAGGTCTCAAAATGCAATTTTTGCCGCAGGTAGCGGAACAGTTATTTTTGATGCAGCAGGTGGTAGCGTTTCAATAGACCCAAGAACTTCACCATTTAACAACCTTACATTCAATGGTGGAGCAGATTTTATGCTAACAAGAAATGAAAGTTTTATCGATGGAAATTTCACTATAACAAGTGGAACTATTTCACCAACTATCAATAATTATAGACTTCATATAAAAGGGAATTACAATAATGTAGGTGGAACTTTTAGCACAAGCACCGCAGGAACTGTTATTTTTGATGCTCTTGCAAATCAGACAATTACAAACGGAACTTTTTGGCACACAACAATTGATGGTTCAAATACAAAAACTACTGCAAACCTCTGTGTTATAGATGGTAACCTGATTGTAGAAAATGGAACTTTTCAGGGTGGTGATGTAATTAATATGAATAATTATGTTACAATAAATGCCTCAGGAAATTTTAATGATGGTGGATTTACTCACACTTTTTCTGGCTATCGTTGGACTGGAACTGGTGGATACGCTGGTTCGGGAACTGTTGAATTTGATAGAACAAGTCATCAATATATTGAGGCTTCTAAATTTAATAATTTATTATTGAAAAATACAGGAATTGTGCAACTAAATGGAAATGTTGATGTTACTGGTGATGTTTCACTTATTGCTCCAAATTCTTATCTAAATGTTCAAACTTATTTATTAGATAATACTTCGGGAACGGCTACATTTTTAATGGAAGATGCAAGACGAATTTATGTTAGAGGAGCAAATAATTTCCCTTCTAATTTTGCAACTTACAATTTACATGAAAACAGCACAACTTATTACGACGGAGCACTAGACCAAACAATTGCCTCTGTTCCTGTTGTTTATGGTAGAATTTATTTTAATCATAATATAAAAACTCTTGCCGGGCATATTGATGTAAACGGAATTTTATATATGTATGGTGATGTAACTCTTGATGTTACAGCAAATAATTATCGTATAAATATCGAGGGAGACTGGTATAATAATTATGGAGCAACTTTTATTCCTCATCAGGGCGAAGTTATTTTTGATGGCGATGATCCTTACACATATTTAAGAATTTACGAACCTTCAAAAAACACAAACCATTTTTATAATTTATCTATAAATAAAGATGCAGGAGAAGTTCGTTCCTACTGGACAGATATTACAATAGAAAACGATTTGCGGGTTCTAAATGGAATTATGTATCAGAATAAAACCATGTATGTTGGTGGAGATATGGCAGCTCTTTCGGGAACTTTTGCAGCCACTGGAACTTATTATCTGAACAAAACAACAGGTAGTTCCAATTTGCAATTTAACGGCTCAACTATATTTAATTTAACAATAAACTCGGGGGCAACCTACACTTTGCAAGACGATTTATTAATGAATGGAAATTACAATTTAATTGCAGGAACTTTTGATGGAAACGGAAACCTAGTGCAAATGGGTAATTACGGCGAAGTTCAAGAAATTTCAGGAATTTATAAAATTGGAGAAGGTGGAACTTTGCAACTTCCTAATTATGGAACACTTAAAGTAAATTCTGGTGGAGAAATTTATGTTGTAGGCGACCCACATAATATTGCTACCGTTACAAATTATAACGGCAGATATTATTTTAATATAGAAAACGGTGGAACAATTCATGCCCGAAATTACATGTTTGAATACATGGCGGAAAATGGAGTTTATGTTAAAGATGGAGGCATTATTGATGCTACAAATAATTTTAGCTTCGGAACATTTACAAATGCCGCTAATGGAGGAACTTGTTTGAGAATAGAAAACAACCAAGATTTTACCGAAGCAGACGGAAATCCGATTATTGAAGTTACATTTCCAATAAATCCGAATGGAGGAGCAAGAAATGTTACTAAAACAAATACTGCCGTTGGAACACTTGATTTTAAAGACTATTACGGCGAATTTGCTGGCGAAGATTACGACAATGACCCAAATAGTATTGTAAATTGGATTTCGCCGCCTTATATTATGTGGACAGGAAATATTGACAACGACTGGTATAAAATTGGAAACTGGGAAGTAAATTTTGGTGTAGATAGAATCCCATTATTTTCTGATAATGTGATAATTACACAGCGAACCAATCAACCAATTATTGACCACGACGGAGCTTTGGCTAAAAGCATTGATTTACAAACAAGTGCAACTTTAACTCTAAATACAGCCGCCGCAACCGACACCACTTTAATGGTAGCACAAGATGTAATTTTTGATGGAACACTCATAATGTCAAGCGGTAGCGACACTTTAACTCTCGGAGGAAACTGGACAAATACAGGAATTTTTATTTCCGGAGCGGGAACTGTTATTTTTAATTCGCAACTCGGCATAAAAACTATTGATAATTACAACGATTTCTTTTATAATTTGTATATAAATTCAGCATCTACCGTGCAACTTGCCCGAAACACGACTGTTCATAATGTTTTCAAAAATATAAATGGTAGTTTTGATGTAACGGCAAGCAACAGGCAATTTACGGTAAAAGGCAATTTTTATAATTATGATAATTTTGTAGCACAAGCAGGAAAACTTATTTTATCAGGAACTGCTGCAAATATTGTTTTTAATCCAGGAACTTCTATTTATAATAATATTGATATAAATGCTGACAATTCAACTATTTATAGCCTAACAGATTCCGATTTATCAATGAAAAGGCATTTGAATATTATTGATGGAACTTTAAATTTGAATAGCCAAACTTTCAACTTTGGCGATGGTTCTGGTATTGATGTGATAACTGTTTTTACAGGAACTTTAAATGTAAATGCAAATTCTCGTTTAATTTTTGCCAACAATTCTTCGCTTGAAGTAAACAGAAGTGGAACAGTTAAATTGCTTGGTTCAAATCCAGATAATCCTGCTTATATTTACTCACAATCAGGAACTTATGCAATTAACATTAATAGTCTCGGAACAATTCATGCACGCTACTACGATTTACAAAATATTAATGCCGATGGTATTCATTTATATCCAGGAGCAATAATTGATGGCACAAATAATTTTTCAGATGGAGCTTTCCGAAACGGAACAAATCCTGGACAATATTTGTGGTTACAAAATGACTTTGCCGATTTCACAGCAACCGATATTTATTTTCACATGGGAGCATCAGTAAATACCAAGCGAGTTCCTGCTTTTGGGGCATCTGGGGTAATTACTTTTGAAGATGCACTTGGAACAGTTTCTGGTTATGTTTATGAAAATGATGATAATTCTGCAAATACTGGATTAGTGCAATGGGTTGATACTCATGACAGATACATTTGGACAGGAGTTATCAGCGACGACTGGAACACAGCAGGAAACTGGGATTGTCCTGTATCTGTTCATGCAAGTGGACATGCAGTTCCCAATAATATTGGAATTGCCGAAATTCCAGATGTTAATGAAGCAACTCATTGGAATCCAATACTTGATGCTGGTGCAGATGCCGCTTGTTACGATTTAATTATTACTGCAAATGGATTTTTAACTATTCAAAATAACAAACATCTTGATGCCGATAATAGTATTTCGGTTGCTACCGATGGAATTTTAACTGTTACAAATGGTTCTGTATCAAATATTAATGTTGCTGATATTTTTATGATTGAAGGAACTTTTAATCACGGAGGCGGTTCTACTGTTATTTTTGATGCTCCTGCTGGAAAAGTTTTAACACTTTCAGTAAATAGTAATTTTTATAATCTTATAATTAATTCGCCTGGAGTTGCAGAATACACAACAGGTTCGAGTATTGATGCTGATGGTAGTTTCTCAATACTCGCTGGTGAATTTTCTATAACAGACCCACTTAATAAAATTTATGTTGGTGAAAATTGGAGTAATACAGGAATTTTTAATCATGGAGATGGAATTGTAATTTTTGATGGAGCAAATCAAAATATTTCTAACACAGGAACAGGAAATTTTCATAACATAACTTTAAAAGGAACAAATACAAAATCGCTTACTTCTGATATTATTGTTGAAAATGATATAAAAATAGAAGTAGGAGCTTCTTTTGGTGGTGCAACTCATTCATTTACATTACTTGGAGACTGGACAAACAGTGGAACTTTTATTCCCGAAACGGGAACAATTTTACTTACAGGAACAAATACGCAACTTATAAATAATTATAACGAAGAGAGTTTTTATAGTTTTACTTTAAATAATACTGCAAGTTCGTTTCCTCAAATTATTTTATATGGAAATTTAAGATTAAATACAGGCGGAACTTGGACAATGACCGACGGTATTTTTGAAACATCAGCAACAGAAATGCTTTATGTTGAAGATAATGTTACCCTTTCGGGAGGAAATACTGTAAATAGTTTTGTATCAGGACCTATTACCAAAATTGGTGATGATAATTTTACTTTTCCACTTGGCGATGGTTTAAAATTTGCACGACTTGGAATTTCAAATATTTTGGGTGTAGGAACTTTTGTAGCACAATATTTTGAAGAACCATATACCGATATTTCCAACACCCTTGCACCATTAGACCACGTGAGCGGATACGAACATTGGATTTTGAACAGAACAGCTGGTTCGGAAACTCCAAAAGTAACTTTCTTTTGGGAAGATGGTGATGAGTCGGGAATTGATAATTTACCAACCCTCACAACTGGATTATACACAGGTGGACAATGGGAAGACCGCCAACAAGCATCAACAACTGGCGATATAAATTCGGGGAGCATAACTTCAAATATTGCTTTTACAACCTTTGGAGCTTGTGGTTTTGCTTCTACCGATGGCGATAATCCTTTGCATGGATATAGCCGCTGGACAGGTGCAATTTCAACAGTTTGGAACAATCCAGACAACTGGACAATGGGTGTGCCAACTGCAACAAGAGACGCTTTAATTCCGTCTGCACCTACAAATCAGCCAGTTATTGATATTGATGCAGAAGCAAGAAAACTTACTCTCGACAACTCTGCAAGTCTGATAATCAACCCATTAAAATCATTAACTACCGAAGGCAAATTTTATGTGAATGGAAATTTAACTCTAAAATCTGACAATACAGGAAATGCTTCTTTTATCAACAATAGCACAATAACTTACGGAGGAAGTTGCAATGTTTCAACAGAATTATACCTTACTGGTTGGAAATATCATCATGTTTCATCGCCAACAACGGCGGCACATACCAATATTTTTAAAGAAACTTATGGCGGAAATTCTAATCCTAATTTTTATGAATACGATGAATTAAACACCTCTGCAACTTGGACAGATGGCTGGTCGGAATTTACGGGAGTAATGCCTGTTATGCAAGGATTTACAGCTTATTACGATACTCAACCAACAATTATTTTTGACCGTAGCACAAGTGGCGATTTTAATACAGGAAACAAAAGTGTAGCTGTTACTTACACCGAAGCAAGTGCCGCACCAGATATTCATAAAGGTTGGAATTTTGTAGGAAATCCATACCCCGCATATTTGGATTGGGACAACGCAGACTGGACAAAAACGAATGTAGATAATTCAATTTATTTTTGGAATGGATTAAACTATTCTTATTATGTAGGAGCAACTGGCACGGCAAACGACAATGGACTTGGAACAAATGATGCTACAAATATTATCCCACCAATGCAAGGATATTTTGTAAAATCCACCGATGAAGGAACACTTGGAACGCCAATAACTGCCAGAACAACAAGCACTCATGCATTTTGGAAAGGAAATCAACCGAAAAACACAAATGATATTATCAGGCTAACAGTTAGCAACGATGAATTTTCAGACGAAACTGCTATCCGATTTATTCAAGAAGCTACTCCAAACTTTGATGGAAATTATGATGCTTATAAATTATTTACGACCTATCCAGGAGTGCCACAAATCTACTCGGTTCTTTCAGAAGATTTAGTTTCTGCAATAAACACATTGCCAAATTATTACGATGAATTAATTATCCCACTTGGCTTTAAAGCCACAACATCTGGAAATTACACAATCAATGTAAGTGATTTTGAATTAAGTAATTACACAGAAATTTATCTTCACGATACTTATGAAAACGAACTTATTGATTTAGAAAATTTATCATATAATTTTGTATCAGAAACAGGAGAATTTAACGACCGATTTAGAATATTATTTTCCACCGAAACAACAGATATAGAAGAGGAAAATAATGAAGGAGCAAATAAAGAAATATCTGTTCAGATTTATTCTTATGGAGATATTATTTATCTAAATTCACAAACAGCAGATGCTATAATTGGGGAAGTAAAAATATATAACCTTTCAGGACAACTAATAAAAAATTACAATAATTTAGATGAGTCTCACACACAATTTGTTTTTGATACAGAAGGTATGTATATCGTGCAATTAGCTTCAAAATATGGAATTTATACACAGAAGGTTGTGATAATTAAGTAGTTGTCTGTATAAAAATGTCACTTTTTAAAGAGGCTGTTTTTAATATTTGAAGGGTTACGAAATACGCAATAAGTTATTTTGTAGCCCTTTAAAAAAGTAAAGGAGTGCTATTTTCTTAACTTTTTTCTTACATAATTTTAAAAACAAAGTCGTTTTGATTTGAACTTGTCAAAAAAACGAGCAACTTTACAACTCGCACGGCTCACAATGATTTGTGCGTTGTGGTTTACTAAAAAAACAAAGAAAAAGAAAAAGAAAAAAAATGTTTTTCTTTTTTTTTATTAATTTTGTTTTTTTTTATTTCAAAACTTCAAATTTTAAACACATGAAAACAATAAAAACAAATATAATTATTTTGATTTTAATACTTGCGAGTTTTACGAGTTTTGCACAAACAATGCAACAAGATACTATTCTCGCTAACAAATATTTTGAAAAAGCAAGTATTTTTAAAGACAGCACACAATACGACAGTGCAATAGTTTACTTTGAAAAAGCAAGTGTTTTGTATGAAAAAAATGAAATGTGGAGAAAATATTTGATAAGTGAAACAAGACATGGAAATTGTTTCGAGAAATTATGGCAATTAGACCAAGCAATAGCTACAATAAAACCAGCTATTGATAATTTCTTACTGTATAATGATGAAAATGATACGATTGTGGCAGATGCGTATAATATTTTAGGTTTTCAATATCATTATAAATCTCAATACGACTCTGTTCTTATATGCTGGGAAAAAACTCTTCAAATTAGAAAAAATAAATTTGGAAACATTCATATCAAAGTTGCTAGTATATACATAAACCTTGGACGTATATATGGAGACATCAATAATTTTGAAAAAGCAATTAGATACGCACATACAGGCATAGAAATAGTAAAAGAAACAGCAGGAAATGAACATAGATATATTGCAAATGGATACAATAATCTTGGAGGAGAATATTTTGACTTAGAATTATATGATTCAGCATTAGTATATTTTGAAAAAAGTTTAATTATAGACAAAAAACTAACGGAAGAAGAAGATATTCACATCGCTAAAATATATTATAACCTTGGCAATGTATATGGATATAAAAATCAATTCAACAAATCGCTCTATTATTATTTTTTAGCAAAAAATTTATTTATAAAGCTACGAGGAAAAAATAATATACTTGTAGCACCAGACCTCAAAAAACACTGATTTAAACTAATTGTAAAGTTTTATGTTACAGTGA
>JAOZQN010000812.1 GCA_029932195.1 Bacteroidales bacterium
GGGAAACTTTCACGCACAGTTCATCGGGGGGGGCGATAAAGCCCCTACCCTACACCAAAAATGAAAAAAAATAAAAGTCCACCTAATTTTAGGACGAGACAAAACAGGAAAATATTGTAATCCTGTATAAAAAATTTCATAATTTAATCAACATTTAATTATTAATTTAAAATTTAACAAAATGAAAAAGTATTATTTATTATTAATTTCAATAATCGTTTTATATTCAAGTTGTGTAATTGAAGACCCAGAACCTATACCTGTGGCAAGCTTCTCATTTTCAGGAGATGGAAATTTTGCTCCTTGTAGTGTAATATTTTCAAATCAATCTCAAAATGCAACTACAATTTTTTGGGATTTTGGAGATGGAGAGAGTTCAACAGAAAAAAATCCAAGTCATATTTATGCAGAAGGCGGAAATTATACAGTTAAATTGACAGCAAAAAATTTAGACGGAGTATCAAATGAAAGTTCAAAAGAAGTGGTTATATTAAATAAACCAACGAAGCTAAAAATGACAAAAATTATTTTAACATCATTTCCTGTAACTGAACCAGATGGCGGTGGTTGGGATAATAATAATGGACCTGATTTAATGTTTAAAATATCAGATGATGATGGAGCTAATTATTATGAAAGTGGTATTATCTCTGACGCTACAATTTCGTCTTTACCAGTTTCATTTACAAATGGTCTTCCTTTGACTTTTAATAATTTAGACTATAAATTCACAATAACATTGTATGATTACGACGACCTAAATGCGAATGACTGGATGGGTGGATATTTTTTTACACCATCTAATTCTATTCCTACGAATGGAAGCTATCCTGAAACAATTTCTTTTTCAAGTGAAACATCAGAAGTTGCATTTACAATTAATGTAGAATGGTTAGAATAAATTAATTAATTTTTTCGTATCTTTGTAATAATAAAACTTCAAATTATGAATAAAAAAATTATTAACTCACACGATAGGTTTTTCAATGTTTTATTTTCAAAAAAAGAAGAAGTAAGCGAGTTTGTGGCAAAAACATTTCCACCTGAACTTGTGCAGAAGTTAAATTTGAAAACATTAGAAATTGACAAAACCGACTATATTGATAGTAAGTTACGAACCAATTTTTCAGACGTGGTTTATAACTGTAAATATGGCAAAGATACGAACATTAAAATAGCTTTACTTTTTGAGCATAAAAGCTACCCCGTAAGTTTTCCTCATTTACAACTTTTGGGGTATATGCTCAAAATTTGGGAATTGCAAATAAAACAGAAAAAAGATTTAACACCTGTAATTCCTATAATTTTTTATCATGGCAAAGAAAAGTGGAATAATAAACAATTTTTTGAATATTTCACTGGAATAGACAACGTTTTAGCAAAATTTATACCAAAATTTGACTATCAATTAATTGACACATCGGATTATACTGATGACGAAATTATAAAACTATTTAACAATCTGCAATTACAAATTGGTATTCTTGTAATGAAAAATATTTTTAACGAACAAAAAATATTACAAGAAATTAACAAAATATTTGCAGGCTTAAATCAATTATTACAAACCGAACAAGGTGAACTATTTTTTGAGAGCATAGTTTCTTATTTATTTTATGCAACAGGAATTGACACCGAAAAATACGTAACTAAAATGAGAACAATATCAACAAATGCAGGAGAAAAATTTGTTTCAACAGCAACTAAATTGCAATTGAAAGGCGAAAAGCGTGGATTAATAAAAGGAATTGAAAAAGTGGCTTTTTCAATGTTGCAAAATGGTTATTCAGATAATGAAGTTGTTAAATTAACAGGATTAAGTAAATATCAAATTGATTATCTTAAAACATTAGACGAATATCAAACAAACACTATAACAATCTGATAACAAAAAAAAGCCCTTAAATTTATTGAGAATTGTTGAAAATAAATTGATTTTTTTGACAATAAAACAACGAACTAAAGGTCAATTTTAGGAAAGTATCATAATATATTACTTTTTGAAAAAATGCAAACAGTTGCGGATATAAAATTAAAAAAGCATATTTCCTTTGAGTATGTTTGAATTTAAAGTAATTTACTCTTTTACCTTAATTAGAAATTGCATAGCAAATTTTTAAAATAAAAGTGCGAATAAAATAAGAAACACAAAAAAAAGCATCTGAAAAGTTGTTAAGAACCATTTACAAACTAAATATTAACTCTAAATTTTTAAAAATTATGAAACAAAAATTATTAATTGCGGCTACCCACGTAAAGTTGGACAAATTTAGTAATCAATGACTTGCCTCCTTCTT
>JAOZQN010000813.1 GCA_029932195.1 Bacteroidales bacterium
TTTTAACTTTTTGATATTTAAGATGTTATAAACTCCGAAACTTCAGTTAATTAAATTATACTTTTTCGTAAAAATAAATAAAATGTTTCTAACAAACAAAAAAAATACTTTTGGAATTATTTATTTTGCGAAATAAAAAGGCATAAAAAAAGGAGTGCAACTGTAAATTGCACTCCAATTGTGTCCACTCTAAAAAGTATATTATTTCAAAATCAATTTTTCTACAAATTCATTGTTTTCATTATCCTTTATTTTTATAAAATATATTCCTTTTTCTAAATCAGATAAATTGATTGTGAAATTGGACGTATTTACAAAAGATTCATTTACTATTCTACCAGTAACATCGGTGATTTGCAGATTCAAACCTGTCAGGTTTTCAAAACCTGACAGGTTTACTATTACAAAATTACTTGTTGGGTTTGGATAAATTTCAAAAAGTTTGTTGTCTTCAAAAGTAGAGATACTTGTTTCGAGGGTTGTAAAACTTAATTGATTTCCGTATTGTGTTCCAACAGAATTTGTTGCATAACTACGAACATAATATGTTGTGTTTGCTTGCAAATTATCAGCAAATCCAATAAATTGATTTTCGTTCAATATTTCTACCGAAAAATCGTCGTTCAATGTAGGATTTTCGTTTTCGCTCCAACAAACTCCAACCACTTCAATATCAACACCTCCATTAGATAATAAAATTCCTGAAATTTGGGCAGTTTCGCTTGTAATGTCTGTTATTTCGTTTGTGCTAACTTCTGGTAGAATGGTATTTACAGCAAGTTCAAATTCCTTAATTACAGATTCTCCAAAAATATCGGTTACTACAATTTTAATATTCAGAATTTCTGCAATTTCAGGTGTTCCTGTAAATGTTTGTATTTGATTATCAAAATTTAACCATGCAGGTAAAACTTCATCATTTGATAAAAATGCTTCAAAAATAAGTTCATCGCCTGCGTTAGCATCTTCAAAAATATCTGTATTTATTTCGTAACTTACTACTTCATCAAAATTTATGGAATAATTATCTATTTCACCTGTTGCTATTGGTGCAGTATTTTCTTCGTAAGAAATATAAAAACGCTCTCTAATATCCGAACTATCTGCAATTATGTAGGAATAAGCAGGATTTGTTCGCATATTTTGAGTTATATTTTCTTCTGTGTCTTCAAAATAAATATGCTGATTTTCAATATTAAATTCTGTAAGCGAAATAGTGCATTCGCTTTCGCCCGTTTTACCAATTTCCATTCCAATAGGAATTGCATTTTGCATTGAACTAACAGGCAATGAATTAATTGCATATCCTGCTCCAATTTCTTCGTTGTAAGAATAAATTTGAGGCGTATTTACCGAACGAGAATACATTTTGTAAGCATCAAATTGTCCATCGTAATTTTCTGTTCCTTCGGAAATATATCTCACAACAAGCTCGTCTGTTGCATTATTTGCCGTTGCTTGCAGACGAATAAATTGCGAGCTTCCCGATTTTGCATTTTTATTCCAATAAGATTGTGTGCTGTGAGTTCTTGCATCGTTTGGAATTGTGAGTGCTTGCCCTCCCGAACCTGCTGAGGCTTTTGCTTTTACAAAAAATGCTTGCGAAGCTGGTATCATTTGCGAACCACCATTTACTACGTCTGTTCCGTCGTCGTAACTTCCTGATGATACATAATATTTGTAATTTCCTTCGTTTGAATTTGTGCCGTCCCAATAATAAATTGCAGCATCTACGTGAGTTTTAGTCCAACTTCCATCGTCCCAATTAAGTGCTGATGGATAGGGATTTGCAATTAAATTCCAACCATCAAAATAGTCTGCATTTCCATCGTTGCTATCATAAGTTAGTGTAATATCATTGTTGCCTGTGGTAAAAGTTCCATCAAAAACAAACATTTTATCAATATCATTATAATAAGCATAACCTCGCCCTGCAACATTAAGTATAATTCCAGAACCTGCAAAATCATCATCGTGGGCTTCAACCCAGGCATCTGAAAAATTATTTGCTCCTAATTCCCATTCTGCATAAGTTCCTGTTGCAGGGTCGCTTGGAGCTGCAAATGCCTGATTGTAGGAATAAAAATTAGGATTAAAATGTCCGTTTGAATTATTTGTGAATAACTGACTGTTAGTTACCGTATTAGGTGGCGATATATAAGTGTATTTAAACCCAGAAACATATCTTTCGGCTTGCATAGTTCCGTTATTAGGGGACTCCTATAAACTAAAAAAAACATAAAAAAAGCATAAAAAAAACATGAATTTTTCATGGTTATATCATTGATATTTAG
>JAOZQN010000211.1 GCA_029932195.1 Bacteroidales bacterium
ATGCAAATGTTCACAAAAATAGTAAATATAAAAAGAGATGCTTATAGGGCAATAAGCTCATTAGGAGAGTCTTATGAACGTAATCTGGATAATCTCATGACAGAGATTGCAGGTGAAAATAATATAGATAAAGAAGATTACGATGTTATGGATCTTGGCGATGAGAAATTTTATACTGTTATGCTAACTCCAAAATATAAAGTTTTATTTAAAGTAAAAACAAATACGGTGGATGTTTTTCATATTATAAATCATGAAGCAATGCAAAATTACTATGCAAAAGTAGGATAGTTATCAATGAACAGTAAACAGTTATCAGTAAACAGTTTGGCAATGCCCTGTTGATTGTTGTTCATTGATAACTGTTTACTGTTCATTGATAACTGTTTACTGCTAACTGCTAACTGATAACTGTTCATTGAAAAACCTTATGCCAAAAACTTTTGAAAAAATAGGTTTTGATTTTGATAAATTTAAAAATGAAGTTAAAGACTTAGAAAAACTATTACAAAGTAAAGCCGAACTTAAAGAAAGAAAAGATATTCTTCCTTTTTTTAACGAAAACAAAATTCTTACTTCACAAATAGCAACCTTCCTTCCCTACTTAGATTCTCCCAATTCCATAGCATTTGAATACGATATTTTTGGCGATTTTGTTTGCGACGTTGCAATTGGTAATAGTTCTGAAAATATTTATTGTTTTTTAGAATTTGAAGATGCCACAAAATATAGTCTCTTTAAAAAATCAGGAAAATATCAACCAGCTTTTAGCTCTCGTTTTGAACAAGGATATAGTCAAATACTTGACTGGTTTACTAAAATAGAGGGGCAAAGTTCAATAGAAAAATTTAACCGCTTTGGTTCAATAACAATAAATTACCATGGTTTTCTAATTATTGGGCGAGATAAATTTACAGATCCAAGGCTCTCAAATAGAATAAAATGGCGAGAAAAAAATGTAATTATCAACAATAAAAATATTTATATTTCCACTTTTGATAATATTTTCCGGCTACTCCAAACAAAAATAAAAATTATAGAAACATACCGAAAATAGTTTTTCAGTTATCAGTAAACAGTAAACAGTTAGCAGTAAACAGTAATCAGTTAGCAGTTATCAGTAAACAGTTTGGCAATGCCCTTTTATAACTGTTTACTGCTAACTGTTTACTGATAACTGATTTATGCGTTTTTGAATGCTTTTATTCCTGCGAATTTAGCAGAATCTCCAAGCATATTTTCTATTCTAATAAGTCTGTTAAATTTAGCAATACGCTCGCTACGAGAAGCCGAACCTGTTTTAATGTGTCCTGCACTTGTTGCTACTGCAAGGTCTGCAATTGTAGTGTCCTCAGTTTCACCAGAACGATGCGAAATAAAATAGTTATATGCGTGTTTATCTGCAAGTTCTATTGTTTCCAGAGTTTCAGTAAGAGTTCCAATTTGGTTTACTTTAATAAGAACAGAGTTTGCAGCATCTTTATCTACCGATTCTTGTAAAAGTTTTGAATTTGTGCAAAGAAGGTCATCTCCAACTATTTCAATTTTGTCTCCAAGTTCTTTTTTCATCATTTGCCAGCCTTCCCAGTCGTTTTCGTCCATTCCGTCTTCAATAGAAATAATAGGATATTTTTCTACCCAACTTTTCCAAAGCTCAACCATTTCTGCCGAAGTTTTTTTAGAACCATCAGATTTTTTGAAAAAATATTTTCCATCTTCATACATTTCGCTTGTAGCAGGGTCGAGGCAGATAGAAATATCTACACCCGGTTTATAACCAGCTTTTTCAATAGCAAGCATAATTACTTCAATAGCTTCTTCGTTTGATTTTAAAGCAGGAGCATACCCGCCTTCATCACCAACACCAGTGTTGTAGCCTCTTTCAATAAGAACTTTTTTTAATGCGTGGAAAGTTTCGGCACCCATTCTAACTGCTGTTTTGAAGTTTGGAGCATTATGTGGTGCTACCATAAACTCCTGAAAATCAACATTATTATCGGCATGAGAGCCTCCATTAATTAAATTCATTGCAGGCACAGGAAGTAGCGATGCGTTTACACCTCCAAGATACCTAAAAAGTGGCATATTTAGAGCTTTTGCCGCAACATGTGCAGCTGCAAGCGATACTCCAAGTATTGCATTTGCTCCAAGTTTAGCTTTATTTGGTGTTCCGTCAAGATTAATCATTGCGTAGTCAATTCCTCTTTGGTCAGAAGCACACATTCCAATAAGTTTGGGAGCAATTATAGAATTTACATTATTTACGGCTTTCAAAACACCTTTTCCTCCGTAACGATTTTTATCGCCATCACGAAGTTCTACTGCTTCTTTTTCGCCAGTTGAAGCTCCAGAAGGAACTATTGCACTTGCACTTACACCATTGTCAAGTGTAATTTCTACTTCTACTGTAGGGTTTCCTCGCGAGTCTAATACTTCAAAAGCATTAATTTTTTTAATTTTCATATTTAATTTGGTTTATTTTAGTTGTTTATATTTCTTAAATTTGTTTAATTATAGCAAATACAATTACTATTGTAAATTAGGATTTCTAACGAAATTTGTGTGGATATTCTTTTTCGCGATTTTGAAATGAAAGAATTTTGGGATTTTGAATAACTCCTTCACGAATTTCTATGGATTTTAAAATGCTTATATTTTTATCCCATGCATTTGCTCCCTTCATAACTTCTGGTAAAAACGGAAGTATTGCTTTTGAAATTTCCCATGAAGCAGAGTTCCAATAATAACTTGGGCTATGATCTACTGCATAATAATATTTACCGTCTGCTTCAAACATAGGGTTCTCAAAAGAGGTGGGTTTGGCACACCAAAAACCCATTCCTTCATCACAACTTATATCTATAATAAGAGTGCCTTTCATCAGTTTATCTGCATCACGTGCCGGTACAAACATTTTTGGGTGGTCGCTATCCTGAAGAACCCCGTTAACAATTATTTGTACATCTGACAATATTTCTGAAAAAGGGAAAGTAGCACCATCAACTTCAACCACAAGCAAATAGCCTGAACTATCATTTTTAATTTACTTAGAAAAATGTATAAATTAGTTTAATTTATAATTGCAAAGCTACTACAATGAGATATTTTTTCTCCTAATATTCAATATCTTAACTCTCAATATATTTCTTTATTAAGTACTTTGAAAGACCAAAGTTTTCATAAATATATTTTTTTTCATCTTTAGTAAGATATTTAAATCCTTTAATTTGCTTAAAACACTTTAGTTCATTACATTGGCAATAGAAGGGACTATTAATATCATATTCAGTGCAAAAATAGTTGAATGTTAAAAACTCTCCTTGTTTAATGTCTCGTAATGCAATAAAGTTATTTGTTTCTTTTTCAATACCGCAAGTAGGGTTAAAACAATTGTGGTCTAATCCACCTGGTCCAACTAAATGAATATTTTCATCTATTTGATATGAATACATAATTGGTCTATTAATTTTTGAACCATTCCCATAACAAATAATCTCTCCTTTTCTAATCAATTCATTTGCAGATAAACAACGGCCATTAGTTTCTTGCCTTTGAATATATTTTACTTTAATGTTTAAAGTTGGAATTTTAATATTACTCGGAAATTTTTGTCCGTTATCAAGTGAGTTTAAGTATTGTACTTGCTCATCAGATAAATTAATCACTGTAACATTTCTCATATCTAAATTCATTGTTAATTATTTTTATTAATTTTACTTTTTTTAATTGCTAACATATTACCAGTCTGTTTCCGTTCATTAATCTTACGCAATAATACAATTAAAAAAGGTAAGGTTAGACTAATTGCTATAGATTGTATCCACAACCATAATTGATTAACCGAAAAACCAGAATTTTGAATAAAAATACTATTTAACATTTCATATATAATAGGTAAAATTTGAATCATCGCTATTATTAATAATATAATATTAAGATAATAATTATGCTTGTTTTGCTCTTCATTAATTTCTCGTAAAACCATATTTTCTAAATATTCTACGCGTTCAATAACACTATCAAGCATTGATACAATACCAATTTTTTTCTTAACTTTCAATAATACAGTTTTTGATATTTCATGTGTTATATCCTCAAAATACCAAAATTTTTTCATATTCAGCAATACTTTTCCAATCTGAATTGTAGCCTTAACTGTTTTCTTTTTCTCTTCCGACTGGACTTGGTTTATCTTATTCAATGTATCTATTAAAACTGATTTTTGAATAAAAATCATATCAGTTATAACTAACCACCAACATGCACGGTGTTCCATATCTATTTCTTCAGCATTTTCGTTTATTAATTTAATCGGGAATTGATAAAACTGAATCAAGGTAATTGGAGAGCACAGATCTATTGACCCATAAAAATTAGAAATATTATCAAAATTTGAAAGATGGTTATCAATTCTTAGATGATTATGATAAGAATCTGATCTTAATAAAAGTTGATGAATATTTTGCTTGTGTTTTTCAATGAATCTAATTCCTTCATCATAATGAATTGGGAATTCAGGGGATGTTTTTGCAATTTGCTGAAACAAAAAAATATCTGATTCTTTGTAATATCCAAGGCCTTGATAAAGATAATCAAATAATGTGTGTCTATTAATATAGGTTTTATGTAATATATTCTTTCCATGAATTAAGTTAGTAAAATCATTAAACTTAACAGGATTATATATGGAAACAATTAAATAAATTAATGATGTATTATAATTATTATAATTATTTACATATATCTTTAATGGCAGTATATAGTCTTTATAAGATATTTCATCATCAAATACTTTATCTCTTGAAATTGAATCACATAGCTCTTCATTAAATTCATCATCTTGGACATCCAAAAGCTTTTGTAAAAACATATCATTTTCCAACTTTGATTTCAGATTTATAATATTATTAACAGGTATGATAAAAATCAATTCGGCTCTTTCTACTGAGTTAATTTTATTATCCATTTTTTAGTTATTTTAAGTTTTATTTGGATTATCAGTGTCTTGACAACATTTCATTAAGTTGTTAATTTTAAGTGTATAATTTTTAATTAGATGGCTAATTTTTTGTGTTTTATGTAAATATTTGCACGAAATATAAATAACTAAAAAGTCACACAATTGTTCCTTCTTTTAGCTCCTTTAAATCGGCTTGGCTATTATTACCGAACCAATATCAGCTAATAGCTTGTGGCGAGATGCAACTCCTCCTGCTTGTTTTACAAAAAAGTCGTCTTTTATTCCAAAAGGTTTACCATATCCTTTTTCAAAGATTAGAAATCTTTCTTATTTAAGTAATTAAAAATTAAGCAACTTCTGCATATCTAATATTAACTAATCCAGTAACGACGTTCCATACTTTGCCGTAGTTTTTATGTTTACCACGATATGTATCTTTAGTTATTTTGAAAATTTTACATCTTCTGTTTACATTTTCTACATAAATTCTAAGAGAAGATAACCGTTTATTATCTATTTTTTCTTGTTTAGTCAAAGGGTGTTTTTTTGTTTTTTTCGTTGGTATCCAAATATTTGCATGTATTTTATTTATACCTTGATAGCCAGAATCTGCAAGTAAAAGTAATTCGGGATTTATATAATAACAGCTTTCTTTAAAAATTCTAAAGTCATGCACACTGCCTTTCTCTACACGAACGGCAAGAATTTGAAAAGAAAACAAAGCTATAATTAGCTGTATTTTAATTGTATGTCTTTTTTTTTACCAGAGTAATATTTTTTTTGTTTTTTTACTGGGCGTTCAATAGGTTATTCAGAAACATCAATAATAATAGTATCAAAATCTTTGTCTAACAATTGTTTATGACTACCCACATGTATTGTTTTTGACATTATATTTAAAATATAATGAAAAATTTTGTTAGTATATGATTCAGACAAATTGAAAATGTCTCCAATGTTTTTAAAAGTTGTATAATGTCTTAAATAATAAAGAGTTAATAAAGTTTTGTCTTCTATTGTTAAACTTGATTTGACACCTTTTAGTTAGATTTGGATTTTTTTTATAGAAGTTCTTCTATATGTTTTTTTATTTCAGAAACTACTTGATAAAAATTATCTAAAGAAATACCTGTATCTCTTTTAAAATCGTCAGGATTTTGTAATTTTGCTTTTTCAAAACTTGATTTCATGTTTTATATATCTAAATGATTGATTTACAGTAAAATACAAAGATACAAAAAAAAAGATACAAAAAAAATATAAAATAATGATTTTTAATAAGTTAAATGAGAAAGACATCTATTGTACAACGCCCGAATCATTGTGAGCCATGCGAATTGCAAAGTTACTCGTTTTTTTTAATAATTCAAAATTTAAATTAACTCTTTTTTGTTAAAATAAATTTTATTTCACAGTTCTCCATTCCAAGCTAATATTATTTATTGATTAGTTAGACTTCTCAAATTTCATATCAATTGTTTCTAGTTTTGAGGTTTGTCCCATAACAAAAGAGGCTTTTGGTCCATGTGAAACAGCTTCTATTACTTCAAACATCTCTTTTAACTCCTTGTGTTTCATTTGAGTATAATTAATTTCTTTAAAAAAAGCAAGAAATGTTTTGGTAATATCTTTGTCATTAACTATTTGCATGTCTTTATTGCCAAATTTTAGGCTTTGAATACTCCCCTTATCTACCTCTAGAAATATGGTATCCTTAAAATACTTATCGCTATAAATCTTAGCTTGTAAAAAACCATCGGTAGCATCTTCGTTTGGAGGGATATAGCCTTCTCCATGTAAAATGATATGTAAGTCTGAAGTTTTTGCAAAATATTCGGCATCTGTAACAAAGTTATAATCACCTAACTCCCTTCCCCAACAGGCTGAAAATAAAACTATTACCAATAAAAAAATAGTTGTCTTTGATTTCATAAATTAAAAGTGTAATAAGGAATAGATAATTAATAATTTTGTAATTATTTAAAATACAGGGCTATACAAGATATAGAAGTATTATTATTTGTTCAGCTACTTTAGTGGTTTTTAATTGGTTATAAAAAAAGATATTCCACCTTTTAAAAAAGTGGAATATTTGTAATAAGATAGTATCTTTATCTTTTTAAACAATACTAAAGTTATAATACCTTTATTTACAATGAATTACTTTGACCTTTACACTTTAAAAACTCTAACTAACGACTTAAACTCTCACTCCAATTACTGTAATATCGTCTCTTTGCTCTGCATCTTTCATGTGTTTAAAAAGTTCAAGTTCAAGGATTTCTTTTTGAGATTTTAGAGGTTCTTCTTTTATTCTATTCAAAAGATTAATAAACTCGTCTGTTCCATATCTTTTTCGTGCAGGATTATTTTGATCGGTGTAACCATCTGTGGTAAGATACATTGTATCACCTTTTGAAAGCATAATTTGTTTTGTTTCAAATTTGGCTTTATTTCTTATTCGCTTTACTCCACCTATTGAACGTCTTGAACCTTTTATTTTCTTAATTTTCTTACCATTTTTTGTTAAAAACAAAGGTCTTTTTGCTCCTGCATAAGACACAATTACTTGCTTACCATCTCGTTCTATTAAACTTAACGACATATCTAAACCGTCGTTGTTGGAAGATGTTTCTTGTCGTAGAGCTTTTATTACTCCCAAATCTGTTAGTCGTAAAATTTCTTTGGGGTCGTAAACTTTTTTCTCGTTTACTATTTCATTTAGTAACCTACTTGAAATCATAGACATAAATGCTCCAGGAACTCCATGTCCTGTGCAATCTACTGCAGCTACGAATGTTTTACTCTCTTTGGCAATATGTGTAAACCAGTAGAAATCACCAGATACTACATCTTTTGGTAGAAATATGACAAACGAGTCAAAATGTTTGTCCATTTCCGTTTTATAAGGTAAAATTGACGATTGAATAGTTTGTGCATAATTGATACTTGAATGAATTTGCTCATTCTGAAGTTCAATTTTTTCTTTTTGTTGCTCTAACTCTTCATTTTTGTCAAGTATTTGTAATTCAGCTTCTTTTATTTTTGTAATATCTGAATCTACTCCTATTATTTTAGTAATTTTACCTTTTTTATCTAAAATAGGTGTTAAAGTTGCTTGAATCCAAATATCTTTTTTATCTTTTGCTGTAGCCTTAAATTGATAAGTTGTAGTTTTTTTACCTTTTAATGTTTGATTTATTTTATCTACAACCTCTTTATTTGTATTTCGTCCAACTATATTTGCATCTTTTTTAATTAATTCGTCGTAAGTAAAACCAAAAATTCTTGTAAATGCTGGATTTATCCATTCAATATTACCTTTTGCATCCATAATAATTACTGCATTATCGGTCTCTCTTGCAACAATTGATAATTTTTCAAGCTCGGTATTTTGCAGAATAATTTTTTCATGTTGTTTTCTTATTTCTTGTTCTGCAAGTTTTACTTCCGTAATATCTGTATCTATTGACACTAATCTTTTTACTTCATTATTTTCGTCAAGAATTGGAGTAATTGTTGTTTTCACCCAAATCCTCTCACCATTTCTTTTTGTATTTTCTATCTCATAGGTTACATGTTCTTTTTTTGTCATGCAATCCGTTATGTGTTTTTTTATTTCTGGATTAGGACTTGCTTTTAATATATTCTCATCTAATTCATTAACTAACAGTTGCAAAGTATAGCCATACATTTTAGTAAAACCAGCATTCACCCATTCAAAATTACCTTCGGCATCCATAATCATAATTCCATTTTGGGCTTTACCAGCAACGAGAGATAGTTTCTCTAGTTCTTTATTATTAAGCTCTAACTGCATTGCTTGAGCTTGAATTTCTTCGTTTTGTTGATTTATTTCATCATTTTTAAGATTTAGCTCTCTATTGATTCGTTTGTTAATTCTTAAGGCACGCCAAAAGAGAACAATTGCTAAAATAACAAAAACCAAAAATATTATTACAATAATAATTATGCTTTTCTGCGTTTCAATCTGTTCATTAGCCAGATTAATAACATTTTTATCTTCTGAAATAGTTAAATTTGCATCTTTCAACTTTTCTTCAATTTTTGTTAATTCCTCTTGTTTTTTTCGTGTATCTTCCTCAATTGTAACAAATTCGTCCTCCTTTGTTTTAAGTTCTCGTTGTTTTGCTCTAAACTCTATTTGTTTTTTCTTTATCAGAGATTCTTGATTTTTAAGAACGTCTATATTTTCATCTAATTTTGCTTTTTGTACTTTTAAATCTTCAATAAGTATAAATAATTCTTTTTTTTGTTCTTTTATTTCGTTACTTTGTGTTGTAATGGCTTCTTTTTGCTCTTCTATCTCTTCTTTTTGTTTGTCTATCTCTTCTTTTTGCTTTTTATTTTCTTCTATTGACGTTGCAAGATCTTCTTTTTGTCGTTCTAATTCTTCTACTGTTTCGGAAATAAGTAGTTTTAACTCTGCTTCGTCTCCACCATGCAAAATAAGACTTTTATCCGCTTTTAAATTATGTGCTAAAATATTTTTATTATCAACTTCAATACTTTTTTTACCCCCAACTTCCAAAAGATTTACCATATAATTATCTTTTGTTTCTATTCTATCCGTGATTAATAAAATACTTTTACCGTCTATAAAACTATTTACTCTTGGTATTTCTTCATTTTTATTATTTGCGACAAACAAAATATGGGTGTCCGTTATTTTATTATATCTTTTAAAAAGTATTACTTCTACTTTTCTATTTTTTATTTTTTTCCATTCAGAAAGAGCAATTAAAGCATTATAGACATTAGAGTTATTACTAAAAACGCCTATTTTAAAAGTAGTAATATCGTCTTCGTTTTGCCAATAAATTTTTTCTGCAACATTAAAGATCAACATAGCTCTATGGTTGTCATCTTGGAGTTGAGACATTCCGACTTTTGCAGACAACAACAACAGTATGATAATAAATAGTTTATATATTTGTTTGTTTTTTAACATAAAAAATCATT
This sequence comes from Bacteroidales bacterium, assembly GCA_029932195.1. Classification (GTDB taxonomy): domain Bacteria; phylum Bacteroidota; class Bacteroidia; order Bacteroidales; family JAOZQN01; genus JAOZQN01. The sequence goes on from JAOZQN010000211.1 coordinate 9,944, forward strand.
CATTTAAGAATGTAAAGTTAAATTTTCTTTATTAAAATCAAAATTTTCTTTCAAATATATAACTAAAGTTTCGGAGTTGTAAACACTTGAATATCAATGGATAAGTAGAG
>JAOZQN010000814.1 GCA_029932195.1 Bacteroidales bacterium
TACAAGGAAAAGAAGGAATAGTAACTTTTAACCAAATTCCTTATGGTATTTATTCTCTTAAAATTAAGGACTTTGTAGAAGTTGTTGCAGTAAACAGTTCAATGGAACTACCATATAAAATAGATATTAACCCAAAATAGTAAATAAAATGAACAACAAGCCTGGATTGAATTGCCCTGAATGCAGTTTTAAAATAACAATATCAATAGAACAGTTAGTTTCTGGAAGTTCAATAATTTGTCCGTCCTGTGGGTTAAAATTAGATGTAGATGATCAAAAATCAAAACCAGCCATAGAGGCAGTAAAAAAATTAGACAATGCACTGAAAAACAGAAAATAAAGTGATGTTATCATTTACTTGCATTGCATAGCTTTTTTTCTGTAATTGTGTAGAAAAAGCTCTTTCTCTTTTAGATATTTTTAAGTCCCTATTTTTAATTTGCCTATGGGCAAATTAAAAATAGGGACATTAGGAGCTTTGATGTTTCAATCTGCTAATTACTTATCGGACTTTTTATTCCTATAAAAAACATCATATTCTCCTCGTTCACAATAGCAGAGCTTTGTTTACGGTAAGCAACTCCTGCTTCTGCAAAAAATAAATCATCAACAATTGGATACCACATTTTTAATTCGGCATAAGCCAATTTTGTTGTAATTCCTTTTGTAAGAAAATATCCTTCGTCGCCAAAAGTGCGGTCTAAATACGAGCGATGAATATTGTGTCCGTAATTTATTGTGTCGGCATTCTCGCCATAAATACTGTAAGACATTTTTATTTGTGCCGTAAAATCGTTGTAGGTATAATTTACAATTGCAATTCCTTCTTTAAAATTAGCTCCAAGCGGGTGGGCTAGTGGTTGCCCATAACTTCCATACGAACTTATTGGCTGGCTATGCGAATAGGTAAAAGGTCGCACAAAATTAATCTCAAATTGGCTGTATAAATCTTTAATGAAAAATGTTTTATACGATTTTACTCCAACTTGCAAACCGTATTTATTTACCCACGAACCATTTCTCGCTTTAAAATGCGACAAAATAAATTCGTCTAAAACACCTTGTCCATAAAATTGTGTGTGCCTGAACAGTTTTAAACTTCCACCCATTCCCACCAACACGTTATCTGGTGAGCCTTGCGACAAATCCACAGGGCGAAAAAATATTACAGGATTAAGATAATTTACATCAAAACCTCTGTTTGCTCCCATCGAATCTATTGGTGAGCTTATAACAGTCTCAAACATGTTAAAATTTAGCCATTTGGTGATATTCATGCTCAAATAGTGGGTTGCCGTATATTTTGTGCTAAACTTTTTGTCAGGAAATCTCAAATCATAATCTTTTTGTTGGGCAAGCAGATATACATATTTTATTTTCCAAACTTCAACATCTGCTTTTGCATAAGGAGAGACATTAGAATTATCTGACAATAAGAGAGAACGCTCTCCATCTCCAAAAAAATGCTTGCCTCTACCAAGTTCAAAATTTATATACTTGGCAGGCATATACGACAAATATCCATTTGCATTCAAATACGCATATTGCCCATTTTGCGAACTCAAAACAAGCCCATTGTGTGGCACAATTCCTGTGCTATCTATTTGCGAAGTCAAATAACTTGGCGATTTGTAATAATTTGCATAAATATCTGCATGAATACTAACATCTTTAATATAATCGGAATGTAATTTTACGCCCGCATAGCCATGAAACGGTAAATCCTTTTGTTTTACATCGTATCCTGCACCTATTCCTGCAATTGGTTTTATCTTTATCTTATCTTTATTTTTAGGAAAGAATTTTTCTTTTATAGGTTCTAATGCTTCAACAACCATGTTATCTATACAAATTCTACCTTTTATATTTTGTCTATTGTAGGGTTTTACATTTGTATGAAAAAACTTTGTTTCTAATGCTTTTTTTTCAAGCTCTTGCTGATAATCGTTGTTAATTAGTAAATAATCTACTTGCGAAAACGAATAAAATCCTGTAAAGATTAAAATTAATGTAATTGCTGTTTTTTGTAACATTGCTTTTTTATGAAGAGTTAAGTTTTGAATTAGTTACCTACTTGTTTTTGATTTACTATTTTGCAAAGATATAATTTTTTTTCAGATTTTTTTCATAAGTAAGTAGATTGACAATTTAAAATGGATAATTGTCAATTAGTTTATCCCTGATAATCAAGTGTAAACCAATCGTAAATCGTAAATTTAAAATTGTCAATTAGTTTATTCCTGCTAATCAAGTGTAAACCAATCGTAAATCGTAAATTTAAAATTGTCAAT
>JAOZQN010000815.1 GCA_029932195.1 Bacteroidales bacterium
AAAAAGATTTATAACGCCGAGTTTGGTAAAAAGAGGCTTTTCGGAGTGGACTCAATAATAAATTATCAAATTTAGACTTAACAGGTCAATTTGCAGTTTATGAAGATACTGTTTATTCTACCAAAGGAACTTTTTATTTCAAAGGTATTGTAGAAACTTGCGAAGAAATACAAAGTAGTAACTTACTACGAAACGAAAAAGATTTATTATTTTTGTATCTAATAGATTGGTGGTTGTATTCTAATAACGACCCTGAACCAGATTTAATCCATACAATTAATACTCAAAAGTTTGTAAATAATTCTGAGTTATATTTGCAAACTGTTAATGCGATAAAAATAATAGTTTATGACATTCTTACGAGAATAATTTCTGAAAATACAAGCAGAGACGAATTTAACAAAGCATCGGAAATAATTGCTTTGCCCAATGATAAAAAAGATAATTTTTATTTTTATTCTGATAAATACAGTAATAGATGGAAAATGTTTATCTCAGTTACAGATTGGGGGTTACTAAAAACAAAAGCAGAACTTCAACAAACAGTAACAGAACTAAAAGCACTTGATATTAGAACGGCAGAACAAGAAGAAGAGCTAAAAAGACTTGAAGAAGAAATAAAAAATTTACAAAATAAATAAGTAATGACCGAACTACAACAAATATTAGAAAACTCAAAACTTACGGCTGAAAAAATAAAAGCCAACTTATTACACCCTGTTTTAAATACAACAGATTATAAACCGAGAGAATTTTTTGATGAAATAACCGAAGTTTCAGATAATTATTTCAACCGAAAAAGTGCGATAAGAATGATAGGACTTGCGGGTTTACGTGGTGTAGGAAAAACGACATTACTCTGGCAAACAGCAGATTATATTTATAAAAATTATACTCAAAATATCTATTTCTTTCATCTTGCAGATTTAAAAAATTACAATATCGGCGTAAGAGAAATACATAAAGGGTTTGAAAAATATTTTGCCAACGGTGAACTTTGGTCATATAAAAAGCAAATTATTTTTTTATTCGACGAAGTTCACGAAGACCCCAATTGGGCAAGCGATTTAAAAATTTTATACGATTTATTCCGTTCTGTTTTTGTTATTGCCACAGGTAGTTCTGCACTTTTATTACAATCAACTGCCGATTTAGTCACAAGAATGCTTATTCAGCACGTTTATCCGCTTAATTTTAGCGAATATATTGGATTTACGCATTCCATTGAACAACTAAAAGAAACTACACAAAATTTACAAACAATTTTGTTACAATCTGATAACGCAACAGAACTTTTTCAACAATTTAAGAAAATACAAACTAAATTAGATGATTATAATTCAAAAATTGACAATATTGATACACGTATTTTAAACTATATTGTCTATCATAATATTACACGTTTTAGTTTAGAACAAAACAAAGAACATATTAATCGTTTAATTTCGGATTTAATACGCAGGGTTATTTATGAAGATATTCCTAAATTAACAAAACAAGTTCCAAATCTTAAAAACGCTGAAAAAATATTATACCGTATTGCTGCATCTGATGAAATAAACTTACAATCACTTAGTCAAACAATCGGAATTTCACAAAAAGAGATTAATGATAACTTGGGTATTTTGGAAAAAGCCGAACTGTTAAATGTTTTATATCCTTATGGTGGAATTGACAGTAAAATAAATAAAACTAAGAAATATTTTTTCATGTCGCCTTCAATTCGCAAAGCGGTTTTAAGTCCTTTAAAAATAAAAGAAGTAGATAATAATCTCTATGCAAAAATGTTAGAAGATACCGTTGTCTTGTATTTAAAACGGATTTTTAGAGATTGGCATAATATTTCATTTTCATCTGCCAAAGGACAAAAAAATCCCGATTTAATAATTGAAACAATTGATAAACCGATATTACTTGAAATAGGAATAAATAAAAACACAACAAAACAAATAGTAAAAAGCCGAATAAAATATAAATATGGAATTGTTATAAATTCAAAAATAGATAAAATTGAACTTCATAATGACATTGTAATTATTCCTCTAAAATACTTTTTATTGCTTTAATGACAGAAAAAAAAATATATCAGCATCATTGTAGAGCATATGAGTTGTGAAATTTAGAGTAATTTCTACCTTTTTGATACGATTCGTAATTACTCCTCCTCAACTTTTCAATGTGAGCCCACTTAACTTCAAACATTTTGATAGAGTAGAGGGATTATTTATAATAAATAACTGAAGTTTCGGAGTTGTAATTAGCTGGTTGTGAATATATTACAAAAACG
>JAOZQN010000816.1 GCA_029932195.1 Bacteroidales bacterium
TAAAATTTGTATCCAACGCCGAGTTTGGCAAAAAGATGCTTGTCGGAGTGGACTCGATTATTATTCTATTGGAATAGTAAAATGAAACTGACTACCTTTTCCGAATTCACTTTCTGCCCAAATTTTGCCGTTGTGTTTTTCCACAAATTCTCTACACAAAATTAGACCAAGTCCTGTTCCACCCTCATCGTTTGTTCCAAGTGTAGATAAATTATCGTCTATTGTAAATAATTTTGAAATATTTTCTTTTATAATACCAACTCCTGTGTCTGCTATTGTTATTTTTATAAAACTTTGTTTATTCTCCTCAAAATTAGAGACAATAACTGTAATTTTACCGTTTTCTTTTGTGTATTTTATCGCATTTGTTATTAAATTTCGCAAAATAGTGGCAAACATATTTTTATCTGCAATAATATATTTATGTTCACTTTTATTAATCGTAGTAAATGATAAGTCTTTGTCAATAAGTAGATTATTTACAGAAATTTTTACTGAGTCTATATATATTTTCAGATTAAGTTTTTCAGTAATAATATTTATTCTACCAGTTTGTGAGCTTGCCCAAGTAAGTAAATTCTCAAGTAGTTCGGCTGCTTGTGTAGATGCCTCACTTATATACTTTGCAAATTTATAAGTTTTATCTTTGTCCCATTTTTTCATGTTGTCTTTCAGATAGGTAGAAAGATTTACAACATTGTGAATAGGATTTTTGAGGTCGTGTGCAATTATAGAAAAAAATTTATCTTTTGCTGCATTTGCTTCACGTAGTTTTTGTTCATTTTTATGATTTTATCTTCATTACGTTTTCTTCTTATTGCATTTGAAAATATTTCTGCAATAGTTTTATATAAATTTATTTCTCGCACATGCCATTTTCTATTTTTTTTTGTATCTTGTAAAACAAAATAACCAACAATCTCATTTTCAATTTTTATAGGGAGCATAAAAATGGCTTTTATTCCAAAAGTTTTTGATAACTTAAACACATTTCCCGAAAAATCTTTCTCAATATCATTTGATTTTATTCGTCCTCGTTCTTTTATTTCTTTAATATTAAAATCATTTTCAGAGATATAATTATTCAATATTTTTTTTGTTACATAGTTTTTATTCTTATTAGACCAGATATTTGCAATTTTTAAACTATCGTCTATTTTCTCCAAAATAATAACTGCCCCTAAACTTAACTGTGTGCCTATTGATTCTAAACTTTTATTTAATTTAAGATTAAAGTCTTCTCCTGAATTAAAGATATTTGCAACCGCTGAGATAATATTCTGATAATTAAGAAAATTCAAAATTTGTTTTTCGTCTTTTTTTCTATCACTAATATCATAAGAAATTTCTAAAATAGCCTTTCTGTCTTTGTAATTAATTATTTTAGAATGTGCTTCATACCATTTTTTAGTTTTAGAATGCTTAAAATCCCAAACAAATTCTTTCTTCTTTTTATCGGAAATATTAACCCTGTTTTTTGGACAAAAACTACAAATTTCTTCACCTTTGTTATGCAAGAAAGTCCAACATTTTTCCCCCGTATTTTCACCATAAACATCTAATGCTTTTTTATTCAAATACAAAACATTATAAGTTTCATAATCGCAAATAGAAACAATTGCATTTATATTATCTAGAATTATATTTGAGTTATCATTCATTTTTCATTTATTTTGTTGCTTCATAAATATCAACAGAGTGTGTAACCTATCAAGAGCTAAGTAAGTAGTGAGACAAAAGTTTATTAACAATATATTTTTGCTTTTATAGACAATTGAGGATTTGTTTTTTTGGGCTACCCACGTAAAATTAGACTGTTTTTTTATTCAACACTTTCCAACGTGGCGTAGCCACTTGGAAACGTGTTGCCTTGATAACCAAAGCTGTTCAACCTTACGTGGGTAGCCTTTTTTTGCACCAGCGGTGCAATATATTGATAGACATATATAAAATTCAGCAAACAGCACCCTGGCGGGGTGCAACATAATTACGTCTTTTTTTATTAACAAATTATTGCACCCCGCTGGGGTGCTATGTCCACGTTATCAATTAATTCTATCGTTGTTTTGCACCGCTGGTGCAATAAAATATAAAAAATAAATATTATATTTTTCACGTCAAGTATCCCTGCCACTAATTTTATAGTTAATAAACTTTTGGCTTAATTTTTATCGCTTTGCGAAGCCAAAAGCCAACTGCCAGCAACTAAAAGCCCCAAATATGTTACATACTCTAGGGCACTCCTAAAAACTCAAAAATCAAGGCTTTCAAAATTATTAAAGTTTG
>JAOZQN010000212.1 GCA_029932195.1 Bacteroidales bacterium
CAGATCTCAAAAGCATTGACTGCCAGGCGTTTAACGAAGTTTAATCAATGTTTTACCCAATAATTCAATTTTAAGGCACTGAGATTGGCATATATGTTTTATTTTGTTGTTTTTTTATGAGTATGGCAAGTATAGGGCTTAAACCAAAATGTCCAGTTGTTGTTTTACTTGCTGATACATAGAGGTTTAGTCTGTTTTTGGTCTATGTTGTTTTGAGGTCTGTAAATCAGAACATTTTTTTATAAATTTTTATTGTTGAATCCACTCCGAAAAGCTTACTTTTGCCAAACTCTGTGTTGGATATAAATTTAAAAGTCCTCATTTACAGTAGTAAACTCTGGTTCTTAAATTCATATCCGCCTTTGTTTTGGCAAAAATACACTTATCGGAGCAGGCTCTTGTTAGTGAATTTGAGTTAATATTTACTTTACAAAACTTTTATACTCTTCGCTGTAATGGTAGTTTCCTTCCTCTATATAAGGCAACTCGCAGTCTGAGCTATTTATGTTCTCTTCTTTATGATTTGATAAATTTATTAAATTTTTACCTACAAGTTCAAAATCAACAGAAAAACTACAAATTTCTTCCTCTAAATTTTCGTTTTCGTAGCTGGTGTATGACATGTAATAATTATAATAATCCATTTGTAATATTGCTTTGGCTCCAACTACATCAATAATAGTAATGCCTTCTATATCAATATCATAACCTTCATTTCCTCCATGTCCATCGTGCCCTGTCCACCAAACGAGTAGTTCTGGCTCTGAATCTCCTGCTACGTCTTTAAATTCTAATTTTATTTCATATTGGTCTGGCATAAGAACATCTGGTAATTCCAAAACATAAAATTCTATTAAACTTAAAGGAGTGTTTTCCATTGATAAAACAATATTATAATCGTCGGTAGCTGAGACTATAAACTCATCAATACCAAGAAAGTTAGATTGTCTGGTTTCTAACTCTGTTAGTTCTTCAAAATTAGCATTATCCTCATATTCAGTTAATTTGTATGAATACAGAAAGTTCTGTTGTGAATAAGCTATGGTGCTTAATAGTATAAATGCAGATATTATTATAAGTGTTTTTTTCATGTTTTTTTATGTTTATAAAATCGTAGAGACGTGCTAGGTGGCACGTCTAAACAAACGTGGTTCGTGTAAAATAGAGACGTGCCACATGGCACGTCTTTACAAATGGGTTAAAATTCGTTGTAAAGTAGAGATATTTTATAAAAGCGATTTATTCCTGGGTCTGTATTAAAATCAATTGTTTCAATAAATTCTATTGGTAATAAACTTTCGCCTATATATGTGTATGTCAAGATTGTAATACTATGAATAGACCAAGATACTGTGTAATGTGCTTTTCGTGCAGCATCAGATGGAGTTTCAGAATATTTTATAAGTCTTCCAAGTTTGTCGTATTCGTAAGTTCTTGTGTAGCTCTCTTCTACTGTGCCAGATATTCTATTATCGTTGCTAAAAACTTGTTTTGTTATTTTTCCATCTGTGTTGTAATATTCGTGAATAATTTCTTTTACATCACCTTTTATTTTTCCTTTTTTCACTTTACCTTCTCCCTTCTTTACAACTATCTCATTATTTGAGGGATACTCATATTTTTCAAAATCAGAACCTCGTTGCCTGGAGGTTAATTGCCCATTTTCGTTATATTTAAGTTCTGTTGCAGAATAATCATCATCACCATCAAATACTGTTGTTTGTTGAGTTATTTTACCAGAACTAATTGTATTTGTGTATTCTTTTTTTCTTGCAATCATATCGATTATTTCAATCTTGCTAATTACTCCGTCTTCCCAAGTAAATTTTGCTTTATTCGTTTCTTCGTGAATTCCATGAAATGCAGGCATTGATGCGTCATCTGTAACCATTTCACTAAAACTCACTTCGTCCCCATCTGGATTGTAGATATATGATTTAATAAGTCCTGTTTTTGGGTCAAAATCAAATCGTTCTATTATTCCTTTATCAACATAATCTTCTTCTTCGTAGTATTTTACTTCCGTATTAAACTCACAAGTTTTATATCCTTTTTCTGCAATTCCTTTGGCACTAAATCCGAGGTTCTCTTTTTCAAGAAAATAAGAAAATTGTGCATTTGCTACTAAAACAACTAATATTAAAGCTGTTGTGAAAATAATTTTTGTTTTTTTCATGGTTTTTATTTTATGGGTGTTTACACGTTTCCAAGTGCCTGTGGCACGTTGGAAAGTGTTTTTTGTGCGTTTTTCACGAGTGCCAACTTCATCGTTACTTTTGATATTTTAAAATGCTCATTTACAGAAGTAAACTCCAATTCTAAAATATCAAAAAAGCCTTGAATTTGACACTCGTGAAAAACGCCGTTTTTTGTTATTTTTAATCAATATAATATGTAAGCTGCGAAACAACAATACTTGCATATTTTAATCTTTCGTCGTCTGCCGTTAATTCTACATCTCCTACAGCAAAATCAAAATCATCGTAGCTTAGCATACTCAAAGACATTCCAACAGGAGAAGAAGCTATTTTAGAACCTTCTTCTGCATATATTCCTCCACCGTGATCCCAACCAAAACCAGAAAATCTAAAATCAGCTTCGTTCCAGTCTCTTAAGCCCGATAAGCTCATGCCTGTAAATAATCCACTTTCTGTTATAACCATTTGAGTTCCTGTTATATTATAATCTTCGTCAAAAAGATTGTAATCTGCTTCTATCCATGATGTTGTATTACCATCGTCTTCCCAAAGGAATTTTATTACATACCCATTTTTAGAGTTTGTTAAAGTTGTGCTATGTTTTTCAATTGTTCCTTCTGCGTAGTAATCCACTCCGTCTAATAGGTCTGATTCTCCAAACTTCATCGTTAAATCTTCTTTTGTCAAAATTGTAGCATAATGCTCAAATTTGGTAAAGTCAATTACGTTTTCTTCTACATCATCATTCACAACCTCAATGTTGTCGTCGTTTGTATTGTCGTCTTCTACAACATCGTTGTTATTTGAACTGTTTCCACAAGCAAATAATATTGTTGTGAAAAATAATACTACTAATAGTTTGATTGATACTTTTTTCATGTTCTTTTTTAATTTAAATTAATAATTAAGTTTATTACAAATAGATACAGTAATTAATATCTACAAGTAGCAAAAATAATATAATTATTCTATTTTTATAAAAGCTTCTTTAATTTCGCCAACTTTTACTCCATATAACTCAAATCCCATTCCCATTGACTCTGTCATAATTACATCATTTTCCATAGATAAAATAAACATTTCTGGAAACGAACCCATATTTGTCATTGCTTCTTCTAAGTCATCTTCTTCAAGGCAAAAGCCATCATTTATCGATGTATATTTAACTATTATTGATTTAAAATCCTCTCCATATTCCACCCAACAATCAATTTTATATTCAAATATACCGTCATCGTAAGAAAGTATTCCTTCTAATGTTCCTTCGCTTCCCCATACATTTAATTCGTATTTTTCGTCATCAACTGAAGTGTATGTATAATCTCCTTGCCATTGGAAAAATTCTCCATTACTGAGGTCAAATTGTGCATTACTTACTTCTGTTATTCCTACTATTAATACTAATAGGATTACTAAATGTTTTGTTATTTTTTTCATAGTTTTAATTTAAAAAAGGTTAAGTATTTTTATTCTTTTTTATTCTTTTTTATTCTTTCATTTCCAAATTTATCCATTTTGCAATTACATTTTGGACAAGTCCAACCTCCCCAAAGAATTTCGTGAAGCCCGTTTGGTTTTCTTGTTTTAGGCATTTCTGTTCCGCATTTTGGACAATATACAGTTTTTAAATTTATACCAAAGTCTTTAATTTTCATCTTCTAATATTTCAAATATTTTTTCACCATCTTCACCCTCCATATGCTCATCGTCTATTGGGATAAGATTGTTTCCTTCTTTTTTAAGAGTAAAAACTACATCACCTTTTTCCAATTCAGTCCAGCTATCACTTAAATCTTCCTCAAAATAAATAATATATTTATCTCCTTTGGCTTCTCCCCTACATTTAAACTCTAAATAGGTTTGATAGCCGTTGGCATCAAATTTACATTCTTCTCCCGAAATAGTTATATCATAGGCTATAAAAACAGAAACTCCTCCTTCATTTTCTCCTGGGCTCCAAAAATAGCTCCAGTTTCCGTCCCAGTTTATTTTTTCTACTACTGTTTCTTCAATGTTGTCTTCGGTAGATATTTCGTTTTCTGTTGTATCTGTTTCGTTTGAACTTACTCCATTTTTACAGCTTTCAAGCGAAAATATTGATATTGTTAGCAAAATAACTAATAAATAACTAATTAGACTTATTCTCTTCATTTTAACGTTTGTTTTTAATTAATATTATATTTCAATGATTTTTATCAAATGAGAAATCTTTACAAAAGTAGTTTTTTTATTTTATAAAACTATAAAAAATCCAGTGTTTTTTGTTACAAGCCGTTATGAAAGGTCTAAAGACCTATAATATAACTATTTATTTTATCCCCGACTTAAAAGTCGGGGTAATTGATAAAGATCTTATTTTAAGTTCATTGAATAAAAATTTAATGAACTTTTTTTATTTATAAACAACTGTTTTTCCACAGCTTGATGAGCCTGATGCTACGAGAGTTCCTTTTATATTCCAAGTTCCGCCAGAGTTTTGATGTGCTATGTAGATAGTTTCATCACAATCAAAGGTTTTTTCGCCTCCGTTGTTTAGCGAGCCTTGTCCGTTTCCTCCTTCGTCAATTAGGTGAATAGCTGTTCCCGATTCGTTTATTATTGTAAATTCATCAGATGTGTTTGTGTTATCATTTGTGTTATAACTGTCGTCGCTGTCGTCATTTGAATAATAAGTATATGCTCCAAATGTTCCTTCGTCTCGGTATTTTAAATTGTAATTAGTTATGCCATTTGTTATTAATTTAACTCCTCCAATTTCGCTATTAATTTTAACCAATTGGTCTGGTTGTATTCTTAGTCTGTTTAACAAATACTCATTTCCTTGAGAGATACTATATTCAAGAAGATCGTTGCCGTTTTCTGTATGTTTGTGGTTGTTGATTTCTATAATTAAATCTTCGGTAACAAATCCTTTGTGGTAATCACTCCATTGACTTTCTAAATCGTAATAGAGAGATAGAGATTTTTCATAATTCAATGTTACTCTTTTAGTTGCAATTAAATTATTGTGATAGTCTGACTCTACGTGAATAAATAAATAATCTTCTGTAAAATCGTCTGTATGAGAATGGATTTTATAAGGGTAATCGTCAAGATAATAATTAAAACTTGCTCCTCTAAAAGTAATATCGTAATCGTGCTTAAAACCTTTTCCTCCAATGTTTTCTGTTTTCATTATATTTCCATTTTCCAAAGTTGCTATTACTCCTACATCAAAATAATCAAAATATCCAATATCATAATTAGTGCCTACACCTTCTTTTGGATATTTAATATAAACTATTTCGAGGCTTTTAATATTTTTACCTTTTATAGTATTTTCTGCTCTAAAATTTTTAGTTGCATTACTATTCTGATTCTCTGCTTCTTGTCTTGCCTCAACATAAGGTCTTATATAATCTTTTAATTCTTCATTTGTTGCACCTTTTTTGCCGTAAACTTCGTCGAAACAGAGTTCGTCCAGTTCGTCAAAAGGGTCATAACCTCCAAGGAAATAAATTCCTTTGTTATAAATAATTGCATGCCTGCTACCACAAATCCAACTTGTTGGTTCTGTATATTCTCCATCTCCAAATTCTACTATACCAGAGGGTGTAAATGTAAATCCAGATGTGCCATTTGAAACTTGGTCTAATTTAAAAGACACCACTTTTCCATCGATTCCTCGTTCAAGATTCAATACTTTGGTTTTGTATCGCTGAGTATATTTTATATTCTCACAATCTCCATAGTTTTCAAATATTTTAAAAGTCTTTTTTTCTTTTAAAAAATCTGCTTGTTCTATTTGGTTGCCTTCTTGTGAAAAGGAATTTAAGTTTGCAAATACTATTATTGCAAATACTAATAAAAATATTTTTTTCATGGTTTTTTAGTTTTTAAACGCTTTCGGGTTTTTAAAACGCCGAAAGGTTTTTGTTAGCTTAACTTTTTTGTGTTTAAACGCTTTCGGTTTTTTCAAACGCCGAAAGGTTTTTGTTTGCTTAGCTTTTTTTTGTTTTATTTATTTATTTTTGATGCATCTAACAGAGTTTTCTGCTAATTTATGGTCGTAGCCAAGTTCTGCACTGCCTCCAAAAAGTTTCATTACTACAAGGCATTTTGCCATATCTTCGTCGTGAGTTTCTTGAGCCCAAATGCTTGTCATTTGTCCTAAAGAACCATAAGCACCTGCTTTAAAATGTGTTCCTGCCATTTGCAATTTAAAAGGGTCTCCTTCTACTGTTATTTTGGAATAAACATCAGATGTGTTTTCACCATACTGAGACAAAAGAGTGTTCCATTCTGCTTCTGTTGGTAAGTGCCAGCCGTCCGGACAAACAGTTTTTGCTGCCTCCCAAGTGTAAAGTCTTCCGTATTCTTTACCGTTTGCAGGAACTCCATCATAACAACTTGATTTTTCTGTTTCGTAGGCAATATTTTCTGCCATCCAAATCTGGTTGCCTATTGTTACTATTTCATATTTCTGTCCGTCTCTCTTGTCCTTCAATACATTACTACCTTTTTTCACCATGCAAGCACATGATGATAGAAATGTAATTGTTACTAAATAAACTATTAAAATTGATAATTTTTTCATTGTTTCTAAATTTAATAATTGAGTAAAATAAATTCAGATACAAAAATATGAAAAGATATTCAGATAAAAAGCTACAATTCACGATTGGTATAATTGAGTTCACTAATGGTAAATATTGGATTATTAATTGTGTTTTTTGTATAAAAAAAAACCGACCTCAAATTAATGAAAGTCGGTTTAGTTATGAAAAAAGCAATTTCTTGTATTTGACTGTAAACCTATTTTTGTTTTTATTACAATGGTTTGTGCAATTTTGGATTAGTTCCTTTTCTTAATATCGTTGTATTTTTTGGCATAATATTATTCAAAACTTCAAAACTTTTCCAGCTTGTCTGGGTTAGGGATTAATCTACTGAATTTAAAAGACTTAGTAAAAATGAGTATATTTTTTTCAATATACTGATAATTAATCTTTTATGGAAGTTGCACGAACCATTGATATTATACTAAAAAAGGTTTATTTGTTTATTAGTTTATTCGGCAAATAAACGTAATATAACTCTACATAAAGACGTGATAAATCACGTCTCTACGGATTTTATATAACATGTAACGCCCCCAATGTTACACACTCAATTATTACTCATCAACAGTAAAGCCATCTAAGGTTTCTTCTTCTGGCATTTCTGCATCTTTAGCTTTAAAATGTTTAAAGACTGTGGCAACTTCTCCTACTTTTTGTTCTATTGTAAATAAAACAGGTTGGTCTTCGTTTTCCCAAACCATCTCCATATATTCCTCTTGCCAGTAAGTTCCTTCGTTTTCTTCTACCCAGCCTTTATATTTAATAATATATAAATCTCCTACATTTTCTACATCGCATGCAATAGTATAATTTTCGGTGTCGCCAGATGCGGTGAGAGTTGCCCAAAATTCAATGCCTCGCATGGAATTAAGTTCTAAAGTGTAGAAATTTAGGTTGTCGTTTTTGTCAAAACTCATATACGTGTATGTTGCAAATTGTGCATTAGCGGAAATCAATATAAAGAACATCGCTATAACTGTGATTATTTTTTTCATAATTTTAAAATTTAAAATGGTTTATAATACTTTGTTAAGTTTTTAATTTTTACTTATTTATCAGTTTCAAACAATCTTTTTTCCATAAAAAGCTCGTCTGTTTCCACATCGTCTTTTAGGAGTGTAACTTTGATAAATTCACCTTCATCTGACTTATACATCAATAGAAAACCGCTGTCTTCCATGAAACCAGAATCATAATACGAACCATATTTGCAACCAAAAGGGTTGTCTTCAACTTCATTGGTGAACGATGACATCAGTATCATTTTTTGAGAGCCTGTATTCGGGTTTTGGTATCCGATAATTCGATAGTCGTTGGTTTTACTTATTTCCATCCAAATTATTCCTTTTTTAGTTATAGTGGCTTTAAAATCCTTACTTATTTCATTCTTGGCAATTATTTTGTCTGTTTCAGACATAGGAAGATCCTCGGAGGTCGTTTGTTCTTCTTCAACTTGTTCGTCGGGAACATTATCTGTTTTTACTTCGTTGTTGTTGTTACCGTTATTTGTATCTCCACAAGAAAATAAAAATACCGACATTAATACTGCAATTGTTAAAATTGATAATTTTTTCATTTTTAAAAGATTAAAGTTTATGAATAATAGAGAGTAATTGTTTTTATTCAACAGGAACTTTGCCTAAAATTTTATGGTGAGTAGTTACTGTTTCTTTAATTTTATCAATTAGTAATTGAACTGACTTAGGTGTTTTACTATCCCAAAATTCATCTATTGTAAGTATTTCATTTTTTGTAATTGTTAAACCCTCTGCTGAGCCACCTGTCTCTTTTGAACGTTTTAAGGACGATACGCCTTTCAAATTTCCAATTAAACTATTTATTTTGGTCAAGTCTTCTGCTGTAATTTTAAACTCTTGGGTAAATAATATATCGTCATAAGACCTTATTCCATATTTTGAATTACCTGTGTTTGCAATTTCAATATAATAACTGCGATTAAATTCGGGGTCGACAGAGGCATCTGAATAATCGTAACGAAGGCTTGTGAAATTATTAGTTAAAGCCATATTGCTTTCTATCATTTCGTCCATTGTTACAAGTATTTCTCCTTTTTTGTCAAGCAAACAGGAACAAAATAGTTTTTTGTCTTCATTTTCATTTGTTTCAAAAGTAATTGTAGAAATGGTTTTTGCTATTCCTCTATATTTTCCCATAGCAAGTTTTGCGTTTTTATAAATGGGTTCACTTTTTTGTGATGTTATTTTAAAACCTTCTTCTTTACCATATTTTTCTATGGTTCTTTCGTAGCAAGTTTGTTTATTTTCATCAGCAAGTCTTTGTGTTTTGCACGAAAATAAAAATACCGATATTAATACTACAATTGTTAAAATTGATAATTTTTTCATTTTTAAAAGATTAAATTTAGGAGGTTAAAATGTGAATTTATCTACCTGCGAAGGTTGGACAGCTCTGGTTATTAGGGTAAAACGTTACTAAGTCCCTACTGGACATTAGTAAGTGTTGAGTAAAAAAAAAGTCCAATTTTATGCTAATAAGCTTATTTTTTTGCACACTTCATTTGTGCTACAAACTTAAAAAAAGATAATTCAAAATAAAATCACAATTCACGAATGGTAAGTTTGAATTTATGAATGGTAAGTATTTTACAATAGTCTGTATTTTTATCATAAAAAAAACCGACCTCAAATTAATGAAGTCGATTTAGTTATGAAAAAAGTAATACCCTATTCTTTTATAAACTGCTTGTTATAAGTTCCGTTTTCTGTTTGAACTTGTAAAAGGCACTCCTAAAAAACCAAAACTCTGCGTTATACAAATTTATTAAAATGCTCATTTACAGAAGTAAACTCAAACTTTAAGAATTTTGAAAGCCTTGATTTTTGAGTTTTTAGGAATGCCCTAAAATATATAAACTATTTCAGTCTGTAAATAATCCATTGATGAAAAATATTCAATATTCAATATTCAACACTCAATATTCAATTTAAAAGTTGTCGCACAAGAATTTGCAGGCGAAAGCCACATTTGAACATTGAAAATTGAATGTTGAGTATTAATTTTGGCATTTTTTTATTTATCAATGAATTATTTACAGACTGATAAAATTTGTGTCAAATATTTTGGTCTATTCGGAGTGCGACTTCGCACCCCGAATAAATTGGAGAAATTTATACTCAAATGAATTAGGTTTTCGGATTTTAAGTATTATTAAACGCCGACAGGTCTTGCAGACGCTGTCGGGTTTATCCGAAAACCTAATTCAC
>JAOZQN010000213.1 GCA_029932195.1 Bacteroidales bacterium
TTTTTGAAAGAAAGTATCAGTAAAAAGAATTGGGGACAATTTTTTACACCTTTAAAAGTAGTAAGAGCCATTGTTGAAATGGCAAAAGATGAAATAAAAGACGGCTCTTCAATATGCGACCCTGCCTGCGGAGTTGGGAAATTTTTGCTTGAACCAATTGTAACACGTTTAGACACTTTTTATGATATAACAAACAAAGATATTAAACCTAAAATTACAATTCACGGTTTTGACAAAGGTTTTGATAAAGACGAGCAAAAAACAATTATTTTGGCAAAAGCCAATATGCTTATTTACTTTTCGGACTTAATCAAAGAAAACCCTGCATTAACAAAAAAATTTGCTACAATATTTAATGAGAGTTTTATTCTTAAAACAAATTCAATACTTGGCACACTTTCCGAACCTATTGAGAATGAATACGATTTAATATTAACCAATCCACCTTATGTAACAAGCGGAAGCAGTAATTTAAAAGAAGAAATAAAAAAAGATAAAGAACTTGAAAATTACTACAAAATAAATGCTCTTGGTGTTGAAGGTTTATTTATGGAATGGATAATAAAAGCTTTAAAACCTGGAGGGAAAGCATTTGTTGTAATACCTGATGGTATGTTAAATCGTCAAAACGATAAACATTTACGTAAATTTTTACTTGATGAATGTTATCTTGACGGATTAATTTCGTTGCCATTAAATACTTTTTTTACAACGAATAAGAAAACATATATTCTTTGTGTAACAAAAAAAATAAAAAAAGAAGATATTCAAACATCACCTGTCTTTACTTATATCGTAAGTGAAATTGGTGAAACAAGAGACATTTATAGATTTGACATAGAGCAAAACGATTTACAAGAAGCAGTTAATTTATTTAATGCTTTTAAAGGAAGCAAAGAATACTTTTTAAAAAACAATAGTGAAATCAGATGCAAAATTCAGCCTATTGAAATGTTTTCCAAAAATATTGAAAATAATTGGACAATAGATAGATGGTGGTCAGAAAAAGAAAGAATTGATTTAGGAATTATTAAGAAAAATGAAAAGATTTCATTGTTTGAATTCTCTTCATTAGTCGAAGACGTTGCAAGTTCAATACAAGAATTACAAATTGAGATAAGAGAACTTGCCGAAAAAAAAAAGTCTAATTTGAACTATAAGAAATTCAAATTAAATGAATTATTTGATATAAAACGAGGTTTTTCAAAATATACAAAAAAATATGGTAATATTAATAAGGGTAATTACCCTGTTTATTCTGCATCTAATAATTCACCTCTGACTTTTATTAATACTTATGATTTTGAAGGAGAGTTTTTAACTTGGGCTACAAATGGATTTGCAGGATATATCAAAGTAATTTCTGACAGATTTTCAATAAATGCTGATAGAGGTTTACTTATTTCAAAAAACGAAAAAGTAAATATTCATTTTGTAAAATATCAAATAGAGCCAATTTTAAGAAACCTTGCCAAAGGAAGACGAGGAGAAAAAGGGAAAGATGAATTTACAAAAGTCTATCCTTCAATGATTGAAAACCTCAAAATTTTTATTCCAATAAACGAAAATGGAGAAATATACATCGAAAAGCAACAGGAAATAGTAGAAAAATACCAAGTAATTGAAGAAACTAAAAAACAAGTAAAAGAATATCAAGAAAAAATAAATGGAATTTATGTTGAAATAGAGAATAATTATAAAATAAAAGACATAAACCTTAAAGAATTATTTACTGTTTCAAAAGGAAAATCTATATATACTAACGAATACGTTCATAAAAACAAAGGAAAATATCCTTTATATTCTTCTCAAACAGTAAATGAAGGTATTATTGGGTATATTAATTCTTATGATTATGACAATAATTGCTTAACTTGGACAACTGACGGAATTTATGCAGGAACAATTTTTAAAAGAAATGGAAAATTTAGTATGACAACCCATTGTGGTGCATTAATATTAAAAAATAAGTATAAAAACATTTCACTTGACTACTTACATATCTTTTTAAAAACAAATTTAAAAAAATACGCAGAAGGAACACAAAACAAAAGGGTTACTGTAAGAATTATAAAATCAATTGCAATACCCATTCCAACTAATAACAAAGGTGAGTTTGACTTAGAAGCTCAAAAACAAATTGCAGAGAAATACAGAAAAATTGATGAAATAAAATTAACAATTAGCAAAGAATTAGATAAAATTCAAAGCACTAATATTAGTATTAAATAAAAATAAAGAGATTATAATATTGTAGAACAACGGGTTGTGAAATTTAACAAGGCTCACAAAATTGTAATAGAAGTTAAAATTTAGAGTAATTTCTAACTTCTTGATGTGTTATGTAATTACTTTCCCTACAACTTTTCAGTGTGAGCCGTTGTTGTCAGTCCACAATAGATAACCTGAAAAAAGAGATATTATTCCGATATTCTTATTGATATTTTTCCAAATATTGTTCTGCCTGCTCCCATTGGTAGCGTATTTGTCCAACGTTTAGAAAATTCTGTGAAATAAAAATCGTCGTCTAATAAATTTTGGGCAAAAAGACTTATTTCTACAGGTGTTTCTATTGGTAATCGGTATCTTATATTTGCACTTAATAGGTTTATTGCATGTTCTTTAGGATTTAATTCCTCCCCTCCACTTGGTAGTGGTTTTCCGTATAAAGTATTAAAAACTCCAATTGATAGTCCAAAACCTGTATTATAGCTCAATCCTGCTTTAAAAATAGTTTCGGGAGCAAGAGATTTTATTTCGTCTGCTGTTTGCATATTTTTTTGATAGGTTGCCGAACCAGTGAAAAATAAATTATGTAATAAAGCTGCTCTTGTTTCAAGTTTCACACCCCAAATTTCCATTTCTCCTACATTGTCAAAAGTTTGTCTTCCTGTGCTATCTCCCTCTATTGATACTCTTGATATTAGGTCGGTAAATTGATTATAAAAAACAGTTCCTGTAAGTTGCATTTTTTTACCATTATAAAATAATTGAACCTCGTCGGTTGTAATTTTTTCGGGAGTTAAAGACTCTTTACCAAGCAAAACAGGGTGGTCTATATATTGTTCAAAAGGAAAAGCAGAACGGAAGGCTTGTGAATGTAGAATTTTAGTTCCAATGTTATGTTTTTTAGTAAAATATCCAATTGCACCAAAACGGGGACTAAAATGAATATCACTTTTGTGAGGTAAATTTATTTGCACACCTCCAATTAATTTCACATACCAAACAGGCGAATAATCTAATTGTAAATACCCAGAACTATGAGTTTGTTTATATAACAAAGGTAAGGTTTCGTTTATTAGATAAGGTTGTGTTCTATAATCGGCAACAATTCCACTAATTAAATTCACTTTATCTCCTATTTTTCCAGCAATTGATATTTCGCCCAAAAAGTCAGATGAGTTATAAGAAGCAGTATCTGAATATCTTATACTAAAACTGGAATTACTATAAGAAAAATCAAAATTTGCTTTCCAATTTTTAGAAATATTTACTTCGTAGCCAAGATTTGTAAATAATCTCTCGCTTGTTTGTGTTCCTGTTGTAGCCCAGTGTGGAATAATTCCGAGCATATTGTCTGTGTTATTTGAATAAAAAGTAGTTAGTTTTAAATTCTGATATTTTATTACAGAGAAAAAAGCCACTTTTTCTTCGGCATAATTAACGTTGCTTGTCGCACTTGGAAGAGCAGGGTGTGCTGTTGTTGTTTCGTAGTTCCAGCCATCTTCGTTAAATACTTGTCCGGAAATTAATACTTCAAGCTTATTTTTTTTAAAATTAACATCAAGAGAATTAAAAACCCCATTGAACGAGCCATATCCGCTTGTGTTATTAACCGAAAAATTCTGTTTCTGCTCTTTTGTAATAATATTTATAACTCCGGTAAAAGCATTTGTTCCATAAAGAACCGAACCCGGACCTCTAATAATTTCTATTCTTTCTATAATTTCTATTGGAAACGAGGTGTAAACACTGTTATTTAGCCCTCCAGTAATTCCCTCCCGCAGTGGGCGACCGTTAAGTAAAATTAATGTATGAATATCGTTGTGTGTTTCTAAATCGCCTCTAAAAACTGCTGCATTATTTGCATAAACATGCGAGCCTATTGGCATAACGCTTGGTATTCTATGTAAAATATCTACCAATGAATTTGCCCCAAAACTTCTAATCTCCTCCTTTGTTATAATGGTAATAACTCCAGGAGCGTCTGTTACAGACTCTTCTTTTTTCGATGCAACTTTTACTTTTGTATTAACCAAATCTTCAAATGATAAGTCTAAAAATTCATTAGTTTTAGTTGTATCTACTTGTGCCAAAATTATATTTGATATAAATATAAATAATAAGGTAGGGATTAGTTTTTTCATAATTTTGAGTTTTAAAAATTCTGATTATAACGGATTTTGTTGAAATTCTAAATCATGAGTCCACTCCGAGAAAGTGTATTTTTGCCAAAATCAAGGCGGATACGGATTTTAGAAACGGAGTTTACTTATTGTAAATGAGTATTTTAAAATTTGTATCCAACACCGAGTTTGGCAAAAAGATGCTTTTCGGAGTGGACTCAATCATTGAATTTTAGTTGTTTTACTTCCTAATATATATTTGTCCGATTAATAGAAACACGGATAACGCAGATTTCACGAATTTTTCACGAATTTTTATATTTTATATAATTCATTATAAATAAAGTTATTACAATTACAACAAAATCCGTTATAATCAGTAAATTTTTAATTTGCTTTCGCTTGATAACTAATAATAAATATGATAACTGAAAAACACAATAACTAAAGAACACGATAACTAAAAAACACGATAACTAAAGAACACGATAACTAATAAACACGATAACTAATTAAACACGACAACTAATAAACACGATAACTAAAAAACTTAATTAATTACAAATTGAATACTATTTTGTTTTGAGGAATTTTTTATTTCTAACTTACAATTATTTTTTTCAAAGATAATAATAAAATCTGTTTTACTTGTTATTTTACCAAAAAATTGATTTTGAACAGAAGAATTTAATTCTATTCTATTTGGCGACAAGGCACTATCAATACTATTGTATTGTAATTCGTATTTTGTTTGTAGAAAAATAAAAAATGGTGCTATAAAATCCTGAAAAAACAAGGAGACCCTATTAAACATCTGAGTTATTGGTAAAATATCTACTATTTTAATCTTCTCGTAATAGCCAAGTTGCACTTTTTGTAAAGATAAATAATAAAAATATAATAATGATTTTTTATTACCCACAAAGTCTTTAAATTGAAACACGCTACCATCGTTTTTAAAGTATGCAAAAGAATTTGTTTTTTTGCAATAAATATAAGTATTTTTATAGATATCAACCCCTATTTTCCATGTTTGTTGGCAATTATCAGTTTCGCAGTCAGTAATTGTGGACACAGATAATTTTTGTCCGGGAATAAAATTTAATGTTTTTTTGAGTAAATAATTTGTTTGGATATTAGATATTTGTTCGTCAAGTTCTGGAACTTCATAAAATTTATAATCAAATTTATAATCTTTTTTTTCTACAATAAAATTATTTATAGGATAAGGTGTTGTTTTTGAGCCAATAAAAGGTGTGTTTTGAACCTGAAAATGAATATGTGGATATGGCGAATGTCCCGAATTTCCACACAAAGCAATAATTTGTCCTTTTTTAACATACTCACCCATAGCTACTTTAAACGTTCCTTTTTTTATGTGGCTTATTTGCGAATAAATATTTTCGGTGTGTTTTATAACAATGGAGTTCCCCCAGTTTTGCTCCACATTTATATCTCCAATTCTGTTATCTAACACATTATCAGCAATTTCTTGGACTATTCCTGCTGCTGGCGAAATTATTGATTTATTGTAACAATAATAATCGCTAAGAATACGACCTGTATTTTTGAATTGTTGCTTGTTGTCGTCTAAAATAATAAAATCCCAAGCATGTTGCCAGTCTTCTTTGTGTGTATATTTGCCGTCATGTGCTTGCGAAACAGACCATTTACCAAAAAATGGCAAAGAAATAGGAAAAAATTGTAAGTCCTTAAATCTACTAATATTATTTTTATAATTATATAGATTTTTTTCTGGCGAATTATATTGTATAAAATTATTTACAATTCTTTTGGAAGGGAAAACCCTTAATTTTAAGACATATATAAATAAAAGTGTAACAATATTAAACGGTAAAGAATAGATTGAAAGCTGAAAAATATCTAAAACATGCTCCAAACTAATTGAAATAATAACAACTATTGGCATTAAAAACACCGTCCACAAATATGATGAGTATGAAGGAATTACAAAAAATCCTCCGACAGCAATGGCAGTTAAAATAAAATTGAAACCAATATAGCTATAATTCAAGGTGCTTATATCTACTCCAATTAATAGATAAAATAATATTGCAGAATAAAAACCTATCAGCGAAAGCGAAAAAGCTATGCGAGAATAAATTAAAAGCCCTACACTAATTAAAATTCCTGCAAAAATATTGTATTGAAAAAATATTGCTCCAAGTGAGAGGAAATAAATTTTAAGCGAAAGTAATATTTTAATGGAATCAAAATATTTATAATACTTTACAAAATCCTTGCCACCAATAGAATAGACTTCATTTAACGTGTAAATTCCTCGCTGACTAATACCAAGAACCGAAAAATCTCGGCTGGACAAAACAATTGCCCACATCACTAATAAAAATGGAATACTCAAAAATGGTAGCCCATATTTTGTAAAAATTCCTTCTAAAACTAAGCTCAAAAATAAAGTGAGTATTGAAAGTAGAAAAACAATAAGATAGAGTTCTACAGAGGCTTGAAAATATAGTCCTACACCAAGTCCAACCAGCAGACTATTAAATCCATACAAGCCTTTTTTTATATTTTCTTTGCTAAAACCAAGCTGCAATGCTATAAAATTAGACACAATTACCGCTAAAAGTCCGCTTGCTCCTGCATAAATATCAAAAAAACTGACAACAAATAGAATAGATGCAAATATTTTGTTATTAGAGAAAAATATCTGTGAATAACTAAAAAGTATGCTTTTAAGTATTATTTTTATCTTATTTTTCATTTATAAATTTTTTTTTATTATCTTTGTTTTTAATAACTAATTATCTAAAAAAATGGATACACTAATTTTGAATCCAAGCAAACGCTACACTTATGCCGACTATATTGGCTGGTTAGACAACAAACGCAGAGAGCTTTACAATGGTTTTATCAACCTTATGTCTGCTCCCACACGGCTTCATCAAGAGGCTTCTGGGACAATTTTTGGCAATTTATTTATTTTTCTAAAAAATAAAAGAGACTGCAAAGTTTACTCTGCACCTTTTGATGTCCGTTTGCCTACTAAAAACGGCGAGACCAAAGATGGTGAAATTTATACCGTTGTTCAGCCAGATATTGTGGTTATTTGCGACCCTAAAAAATTAGATAAAAAAGGTTGTATTGGTGCTCCGGATTTAGTAGTAGAAATTTTATCGCCAAGCACAAGTAAAAACGACCTAAAATATAAATATTATATTTACGAAAAAGCTGGTGTTAAAGAATATTGGATAGCTTTTCCTGCCGAAAAAGTAATTCAAATATTTTTGTTAAATTCTAATAACAAATACGAGCTAAAACAAATTTTTGTAGAAGACGATAAAATTTCACCATTCCTATTTCCCGAAATAAGTATTGATATTAACGAAATTTTTAGAGATTAAACCGTCCATCTTTATAAACAATTATTTTACAATAATCATTTTTTTTGTAGAACTTTTATTTCCATTTATAAATAAATTATAAATATAACTACCACTCTCTAAATTATTTGCATTTAATTTTATAGAATTTTTACCCGCAGGAAGTTCAGGATTGTTGATTTCCTTTACTTTTTGTCCTTTTAAGTTATAAATTTCTAATTTTACAGAGGATTTTTCCAATAACGAAAATTCAATATAAGTAAAATCGTTAAATGGATTTGGACTATTTTGCAAGAAAATAAGAGTTTCTATTAATCCCGTAGAATTTTCATTATAAGGCTGTTGTTGAGTTACGCAATGAACCATTCCTCCATTTTCGTAAAGATTTCGCACATCAATACCAATTACCGTTCTGTTGGGGTAGAGTTCTTGAATAATATTATTTGCTACAGCATCGTTTGGGTCGTTGTAGTTTGGAACAAGCACTGCCGAATTTGCAATATAATAGTTTGCATACGAACCTTTATAACCAAGATTATTTCCATAAGCAGTTGTTACATTGTCCTGCGTAAGAGGAATATACACAAAATCATAAGCAACTCCATCAACATCGGTGGCGGCATATAAAAGATCAATATCAGATTGTGGAAGTTCCCAATACAATAAATCATCGTTGTTCATTGTAACAATTGTATTGCTGTTGGCAAATTTCATTACGCCATCAATATGCATATCTGTGAGTTCTAGCCCATAAACTCCATCAAGCCATAAAAAGTTTGTTATCCCAAGATAAGTAGTCAGATAATTTTCAATTTCAGATTCGCTCAAATCTGGGTTTCGGCTTTCGTGAGTTACAGAACTTCTGGTTGCCATCATAGTTCCACGTCCATCGTGCTCTAATGCACCGCCTTCAAGCACCATTGCACTTAAATCTATTCGTGGAATTTGTGTGGTATTACTAATACTTTCGGGAATTATATCACACTTAGAAAACGGAGTATCATTTCCCCAACCATTAAATCCCCAGTCAAGAATTATTTGTTCGTTTTCTTCGCTGTTTACAAAGATAGCTCCATTATCTCTAATCCACACATCATCAGTTGGATATACAAAAAATACAATGTTTGTTAAAGGAATATTTGCGTTGTTTAATAAATCTATAATTCTATCTTTTTCGTTGTCGTTATAGGCAATAATATAAACCTTTTCGCTTGCTACGAGGGCAGAAGTCATGTCTATCCAAGTTTGGTCTAAGCTATTTCTGTAAAACATCCCATAAGTATAGTGGTGAGGCCATTGCAACCAAGTAGCTTCGTGCTGTGCCGTTTCTTCGGGCATAGTGTATGTCTGTGCTTTTGAGACGAAATTAGAGAATGCCATAATTGAAGTGATTATTACTACTGTGATTATTTTTTTCATAATTTTTCTTTTTTGCAATTTTTAAAACACATAATTAACTAACTTATACCAAACCGCTATCAAAATAATGAATATAAAACGTTTCTTTTTTGTTTATTTTTCTTTAAAAAAATGGCTCTACAGGATTTAGAGTGAGAGAAGTATTGAAAAAATGAATTTATTTCAATTGTATATGTCAGTATTATAGATTGTTATGCTCATAAATTTCATTAATTTTCTTTGTTTTTTTGCTAATCATTAAAAGCCTGTCAGTGAGTAAAATACAGATTTCTCTCACTCTAAATCCTGTAGTGCCAAAAAAATGTTCCATAGCTACGGCTATGCAAGAATTTTGATAAATCAAATAAACAAAAAATAATTCATTTTCTAAAACACTATTTTGATTGCGGTTTGGTATTACAAACGAATAAAAAAACTTGTAATTTAAGCTGTTATTTTTTTTCCAATAACAATACTCTTCTTGTTTTTACAAAATTAAAAAAATAAATGAAAAAAAATATTTTTTATAACTTTGAATTAGATTTAATTTTTTTTTCTTATCTTTATAAAAAATAAATAATTAAGTAGTATGACATTTTTTTTAACATTGTTTTTATTGTAATTGATTCACGATAAGCAGATTAAGTGTTTGTTGTAGATCTAAAATAGTAAATGTGATTCCACTCTGGGAAGTGTAATTTTGCCAAAATCAAAGTGGATACAGATTTTACAAACACAATGAGCATGTCTCATTGCACTTATTGTAAGTGAATATTTTAAAATTTGTATCCAATGCCGAGTTTGGCAAAAAGAGACTTTTTGGAGTGGACTCAAATATACTTGATTCACTAATTTATTAATAAATAATTTATTTACTGAAGTTTCGGAGTTGTAATTAGCTGGTTGTGAATATATTACAAAAA